>NKIE01000594.1 GCA_002256055.1 Pseudomonas sp. PGPPP3
GAAAGCCGAAGTGGGTGGTTGGTTCCGCGTCGTTGGCGTTGCGTGGGTCGTTCATTTCACTGTCACCACAAGAAAGTGCCGGCCATTCTAATCCCGGCGGCGGCCTTTGTCGCGGCGCCACGCCGGCGCATTTGCTCGATGGCTGGCTGCGGCCTGTTATAGTCGCGCGACCTAAGGTCGCAGTCAGGAGTTAGCCGATGGCCCGGATCAAAGTCGAACGCCCCCATTCCCTTGGCCTGCCGGCCGCGCGGGCGAAAGCCGAATTGCTGGCCGAGCGTCTGGCCCGTGAATATGAGGTGCGCTATCGCTGGGTGGGCGACAGCCTGGAATTCAAGCGCAGCGGTGCCGATGGGCGAATTGCGGTGACGGAAGATCGGGTGCAGGTTGAACTGAACCTGGGTCTGTTGTTGTCGGCGATGGGCGGTAGCATCAAGCGCGAAATCGAGAAGACCCTCGATGAGTCGCTGCAGGCCTGAGTACAGGCTGGGCCTTGACCGGCTTTTGCGGCCTTTGCCAGGCATGGCTAACGACGCAGAACAATGAAATAGCTTCTTAGTATGTGGTTTCTAATTTTCCTCGATACCTTGCACACAAGCCCTGAGAAAGGGCGACCCATTTATGACTCTGTGTGAGGTGTATCGTGGCTAAAGTCGCAGTCAAGAAAGCCGTAAGCAAAAGCGAAACTACCGTACTGGCCGATGTTAAAGGCTATGCGCGCAAGATCTACCTGGCAGGCCTGGGCGCTTACGCCAAAGCTGGCAAGGAAGGCGCGGGTTACCTGAAAGATCTGGTTAAGGCTGGCGAGAGCGTCGAGAAGCAAGGCAAGCAACTGGTTGATGAGCAGGTTGAAGCCGCCAACAGCCAGATCGACAGCGTTAAAGACAACGTGAAAGATCGCGTTGCCGAAGTGAAGGGCAAGGTTGAAGGCCAGTTTGAAAAAGTCGAAAAAGCCTTCGATCGTCGCGTTGCCAGCGGTCTCAATCGTCTGGGCATTCCTTCCAAGCAAGACGTTGATGCACTCTCTGCTAAGCTCGATGTGCTCAATGCAATGCTTGAACGCGCAGCCAAAGCTCAATAAGGAGAACAGATCATGGCAGGCAAGAAAAAAGTCGAAAAAGAAACCAGCACCTGGATTAGCGAAGTAGAAAAATACTCGCGTCAAATCTGGTTGGCCGGTCTGGGCGCTTACTCCAAGGTCAGCAAGGACGGCGAGAAGCTGTTTGATGGCCTGGTTAAGGACGGCGAGAAAGCCGAGAAGCAAGCCAAGGCTGAAGTGGACAAGCAAGTCGGTGTGGTCAAGCACACCGTTGACTCGGCCAAGTCCCGTGTTGAAGAAGTCAAAGACAAGGCCATGGGCAAGTGGAGCGAGTTGGAAGACGCGTTCGACAAGCGTCTGAACAGCGCCATCTCGCGCCTTGGTGTACCGAGCCGCAACGAAGTCAAAGAGCTGCACAGCAAGGTTGAAAGCCTGACCAAGCAGATCGAGAAACTCACCGGTATTTCTGCTTCGTCGGTCAAGCCTGCGCTGAAAGCCGCAGCCAAGCCGGCAGTGAAAAAACCAGCCGCTAAACCTGCGGTCAAAGCTGCAGCCAAGCCGGTTGCTGTTAAGCCTGCAGCCAAACCTGCAGCGGCTAAACCAGCAGCAGCTAAACCCGCTGCGGCCAAGCCAGCTGCGGTGAAAAAGCCAGCGGTTAAAAAGGCGCCAGTCGCCAAGCCGGCTGCTCCGGTTGCCGCTGCTCCGGTCGCAGCGCCTGCTGCCCCGGCGAGTCCTGTTACACCGTCCTGAGTTCTTCAGGAATGAAAAAGCCCGGCCTAGTGCCGGGCTTTTTCGTTTAGGCCTGCAGGTATCGCTGGGCCAGTTG
>NKIE01000595.1 GCA_002256055.1 Pseudomonas sp. PGPPP3
GGCCAGCAGCAGGGTTTTGTCGAAGAACTGACGAATCTCAGCGATCAGGGCAAACGGGCTCCAGGTGCCAGCGTGGCCACCGGCGCCGGCGGCCACCGCGATCAGGCCATCAACTCCAGCTTCGGCGGCTTTCTCGGCGTGACGGCGGGTGGTTACGTCATGGAAAACCAGGCCCCCGTAGCTGTGCACGGCATCCACCACCTCCTTCACGGCACCGAGGCTAGTGATGATGATCGGCACGCGCTTTTCTACGCAGATGGCCAGGTCGTCCTGCAGGCGCGGGTTGCTGTGGTGAACGATCAGGTTGACCGCGTAGGGCGCAGCATCGTCATGCAGGCCGGCCTGGATTTCCTCCAGCCAGGCGCGAAAGCCGCGGCTATCGCGCTGATTGAGCGCAGGGAAACTGCCGACGATGCCGCTGTTGCAGCAGGCCAGCACCAGTTGCGGGTTGGAGACCAGAAACATCGGCGCCGCCACTACGGGCAGGCGCAGGCGCTGTTGTAACAAGGCGGGCAGGGACATGGGCATTCCTCTTGTTATTTAGGGCGGTGTTATTAAGGACAGTGTTATCAAGGGCGGTGATCAGAACGGTTTGACCACGACGAGAATCACGATGGCCAGCAGGAACAGCACGGGCACCTCGTTGAACCAACGGAAGAACACGTGGCCACGGGCATTTTCGCTACGGGCAAAAGCGCGCAACTGAGCGCCGCAGAGGTGCTGATAGCCGACCAGGATGGCGACCAGGGTTAACTTCACGTGCAGCCAGCCCATGCTCAGCCAGGCTGGATTGAGGTACAGCAGCCAGGCGCCGAGGATCAGGGTGGCAATCATCGACGGCTGCATGATGCCGCGGTAAAGCTTGCGCTCCATCACGCAGAAGCGTTCGTGGCTGACGGCATCGCTGCTCATAGCGTGGTAGACGAATAGGCGGGGCAGGTAGAACAGCCCGGCAAACCAGCAGACCATGGCGATGATGTGCAGGGCTTTCAGCCAGAGGTAAAGCATGGGGTGACTCCGCGGGACAAAGTCCGCCGATAGTAGAGGCAAGCACGGCCGCTCGTCACCTTGCGCTGGTTCGGTCGGTGGAGAAAGCGCGAGACAGACGCGCCTTGCTGTTGGCTGGCCGGGCGTGCGCCCGTATCATCGGCAGCTTTCCAGTGGGTTGGTTCGAGGGGCGGGTCATGGTCAAGGTAGGTATTGTCGGCGGCACGGGCTACACCGGGGTCGAGTTGTTGCGTTTGCTGGCCCAACACCCGGAAGCAGAAGTGGCGGTGATTACCTCGCGCTCCGAAGCTGGCGTGAGAGTGGCGGACATGTACCCGAACCTGCGTGGTCATTATGATTCGCTGGCCTTCAGCGTACCGGACAGTGCCACCCTCGGCGCCTGCGACGTGGTGTTCTTCGCTACTCCCCATGGCGTCGCCCATGCCTTGGCCGGTGAATTGCTGGCGGCGGGCACTCAGGTTATCGACCTGTCAGCGGACTTCCGTCTGCAGGACGCTGAAGAGTGGGCCAAGTGGTACGGCCAGCCCCATGGCGCTCCTGAGTTGTTGCCGGAGGCGGTATACGGCCTGCCGGAAGTCAATCGTGAGCAGATTCGCCAGGCGCGTCTGATCGCGGTAGCTGGTTGCTACCCGACGGCCACCCAATTGGGCTTCCTGCCGCTGCTGGAGGCGGGCCTGGCGGACAACAGTCGCTTGATCGCCGACTGCAAGTCCGGGGTCAGCGGAGCCGGTCGTGGCGCCAGTGTCGGTTCGCTGTTCAGCGAAGCGGGCGAGAGCATGAAGGCCTATGGTGTTAAGGGCCATCGTCATCTGCCGGAAATCACTCAGGGCTTGCGCCGCGCTGCGGGCGGGAA
>NKIE01000596.1 GCA_002256055.1 Pseudomonas sp. PGPPP3
TCATCAGCAATTACTCAACCAGTTCTGATGTGCTGGTGGTCATGGTCAAAACGTCGGCTGAAGGCTGCTCGACCCATGACACCATGGCGCCGATTGATGAGCTGATGTGGACCATGGAGAACACCCCTGGCGTGCAGTCGGCCATCTCGCTGGTCACCGTGTCCAAGCAGGTGATCAAGGGCATGAACGAGGGCAACCTGAAGTGGGAAACCCTGTCGCGTAACCAGGATGTGTTGAACAACTCCATCTCTCGTGCCGATGGTCTGTACAACACCGATTGCTCCCTGGCCCCAGTGCTGGTGTTCCTCAACGATCACAAAGCGGAGACCCTCGACAGCGCGGTGAAGGCGGTTCAGCAGTTTGCCAAGGAGCACGATACCGACGATCGTAAGTTCCTCCTGGCAGCTGGTAACGCCGGTATCGAAGCGGCCACCAACGAAGTGATCAAGCACTCCGAGTTGACCGTGTTGATTCTGGTGTACATCTGCGTGGCCACCATGTGCATGATCACCTTCCGCTCGTTTGCCGCGACTCTGTGCATCGTGCTGCCACTGGTACTGACCTCAGTACTGGGTAACGCACTGATGGCGTTCCTCGGCATCGGCGTCAAGGTTGCAACCCTGCCGGTGATTGCTTTGGGTGTGGGCATTGGCGTGGATTACGGTATCTACATCTACAGCCGCCTGGAAAGCTTCCTGCGTGCGGGTATGACCCTGCAAGAAGCCTACTACGAGACGCTTAAGTCCACGGGTAAGGCGGTATTGTTCACCGGTCTGTGCTTGGCGATTGGTGTGGCTACCTGGATCTTCTCGGCCATCAAGTTCCAGGCCGACATGGGCCTGATGCTAACCTTCATGTTGTTGTGGAACATGTTCGGTGCCTTGTGGCTGCTGCCTGCTCTGGCGCGTTTCCTGATCAAGCCTGAGAAACTGGCGGGCAAGGAAGGCAACTCGTTGTTCGCTCACTAAGCTGAGCGCGTTATGAAAAACCGCAGCCTAGGCTGCGGTTTTTTTATACCCGCGACTTCTCCCGTAGCGTCTGCGCGTGAGCGGGTTTGCCAGGCACGCTCCGTCCGTTTGGCGCTGTAGGTGCAGGCTTGGGTTGTAGAGGGCGGTGTGGGTTGCTGGCCAGTTGTTTGGCCGACGCCCTTGGCTTAACAACCGGTCAGGGCGCTAAGCCTAAGGGCTAGAGGCGGGTTGGCGAGAAGGGCGCGCGGCTAGTCGCCGCGGTATTCGCAACCGCTGGTGCAGGTTTCGTGAATGCGGATACGTGACAGCTCTGGCAGCAGTGGCTTGAGCTCTTGCCAGATCCACTTGGCGAGGTTTTCGCTGGTGGGGTTGTCGAGGCCTGGGAGGTCGTTCAGGTAGTTGTGGTCAAGGCGCTCGTACAGCGGCTTGAAGATGGCCTTGATCTCGGAGAAATCGCGAATCCAGCCGGTATACGGATCGACATCGCCTTCGATATAGATGGCGACGCGGAACGAATGGCCATGCAGGCGTCCACACTTGTGGCCTGCCGGTACATGGGGGAGGCGGTGTGCTGATTCGAAGGTGAATTCTTTGAACAGTTCCAAGGTGTTGCTCTCTGCAAGAGTTAGACGGCCAACGGCGGGCAGTTTATCAGCTCTGTGCAGATTTGGCCCCACAGCGCCCGCAAGCAGGCGCGTAGGGTTTGCGCCTATGACTAGGCGGCGGGGCGTTGTTGCTTCTGGTAGAGAAACTCCAGTACAGCGGCGCGGTACTCGTGATAGCGGGCGTCGTTGGCCAAGGCGAGGCGCTCGCGCGGGCGCGCCAGGTCCACTTTAAGGATGTCGCCAATGGTGGCGGCCGGGCCATTGCTCATCATCACGATACGATCGGAG
>NKIE01000597.1 GCA_002256055.1 Pseudomonas sp. PGPPP3
TCCATGTAGGTTTCAATGGCTTCCCACATCCGCGTCACCTTGCCTTCCGGCTCGATGCGGGTCAGTGAGCCTTTCTTCACCTGACCGTCAACCACGGCCATTTCGTTGACCAGTTGCGGGTTGGCGAAGGTGGCGCGCTGGGTGGTCAGGTGGTCGCCGCGGTGGGTGGCGTAGGAGTTGAAGTCCTCTTCCGGCAAACCCATTTTGTGCAGGTACTCACCGGCGGCGCTGTTCAACATGATGGCGTTGGACGGCGACAGGTGATCGGTGGTGATGTTGTCCGGCAGCACCGCCAGCGGACGCATGCCTTTGAGCGTGCGTTCGCCAGCCAGCGCGCCTTCCCAGTACGGCGGACGGCGAATATACGTAGACATCGGCCGCCAGTCATACAGCGGGCTGACCTTGCTGGCGCTGTCTTGCTGGATGGCGAACATCGGGATGTACACCTTGCGGAACTGCTCCGGCTTGACCGCAGCCTTGACCACGGCATCGATCTCTTCATCGGTCGGCCAGATGTCCTTCAGGCGAATTTCTTTGCCATCGACCACAGCCAGCACATCTTTCTCGATGTCAAAACGCATGGTGCCAGCAATCGCGTATGCCACGACCAGTGGCGGCGATGCCAGGAACGCCTGTTTGGCGTACGGATGGATGCGCCCGTCGAAGTTGCGGTTACCCGACAACACGGCAGTGGCGTACAGATCACGGTCGATGATCTCTTGCTGGATCGCTGGATCGAGCGCACCAGACATGCCGTTGCAGGTGGTGCAAGCGAAGGCCACCACGCCGAAACCGAGGGCTTCCAGCTCCTTGGTCAGACCGGCTTCGTCGAGGTACATCGACACTGTCTTCGAGCCAGGCGCCAAGGAGGATTTGACCCACGGTTTGCGGGTCAGGCCGAGCTTATTGGCGTTGCGCGCCAGCAAGCCTGCGGCAATCACGTTGCGCGGGTTGCTGGTGTTGGTGCAGCTGGTGATGGCCGCGATGATCACCGCGCCATCAGGCATCAGCCCCTGGGCTTCTTCGGCACGGGCCTTGTCCAGGTCGACAGCAATGCCGCGGGCCGCCAGGTCAGAGACCGGCAGACGGCGATGCGGATTGCTCGGCCCGGCCAGGGTGCGCACCACCGTGGACAGATCGAAGCTAAGCACGCGCTCATATTCGGCATCTACCAAGCTGTCAGCCCACAGGCCGGTAGTTTTGGCGTACCGCTCGCCCAGCTTGACCTGTTCGTCGTCACGGCCGGTGAGCTTGAGGTAATCAATGGTCTGCTGGTCAATGGCAAACATCGCCGCCGACGCACCGTATTCTGGCGCCATGTTGGAGATGGTCGCGCGGTCGCCCAGGCCCAAACTGGCGGCACCGGCGCCGAAGAACTCGAGGTAAGCACCGACCACCTTCTGCTGACGCAGGAACTCGGTCAGCGACAGCACCACGTCAGTGGCGGTGATACCTGGACCGGCCTTGCCACTCAGTTCGACGCCGATGATGTCCGGCAGGCGCATCCAGGAGGCGCGACCAAGCATGCCGTTCTCGGCTTCCAGGCCGCCCACACCGATGGCGATCACGCCCAAGGCATCAACGTGCGGGGTGTGGCTGTCGGTACCTACACAGGTGTCCGGGAAGGCTACGCCGTCGCGCGCCTGGATCACCGGAGACATTTTCTCCAGGTTGATCTGGTGCATGATGCCGTTGCCTGGTGGGATCACGTCGACGTTCTTGAACGCCTGCTTGGTCCAGTTGATGAAGTGGAAACGGTCTTCGTTACGACGGTCTTCGATGGCGCGGTTCTTCTCGAACGCCTGCGGATCGAAACCACCGCACTCGACGGCCAGCGAGTGGTCGACG
>NKIE01000598.1 GCA_002256055.1 Pseudomonas sp. PGPPP3
CGGTGGTGTCGCACACCACGTAGCGGATCTGGCCTTTGACCTGCACCGCCTTGGCGAATGGGCAGAGGTTCAAGCCGATCACGGCGCGATCAACCCAGGCGCGGGTTTCGGCAATGATGGCGGCGGTGTCGAGGGTCATGGCGGTACCTGTCAGGTGAGCGGTGTTGGCTAAGTGAGGGGCTTGGGGGCGATCAAGGCTGCCAGGCTTCGATCTTGCCTTTGGCTTCGAGGAAGTCGATGACCTGCTCGGCCTTGCCCAGCTTCACGGCCTTGATCAGCAGCATGGCGTCCATGTAGCAGTGCACGAAGCAGCGCTTGGGCAGTTCGCGGTACCCGGGCACCTGTTCGTGGATCAGTACCACGGTGCCGCAGGCGTGCTGGAACATCTGCTCGATCAGCCCTTCGTCGTCGATGCCGCGGTAATAGGCGCCGATCGACGGTGCCATCTTGAACAGGTCCAGCGGGGCGAAGTCCGGCTGCTCGGCGGCAATCGCCTGGGCCTCTTCCAGGGCATCCAGGGCCTCGCGGGCCCAAGCTTTGAGGGTGTTGGGCAGTGCGCTGTGGCGGCTCATAACGGTTGTCCTGAAGGGCGGCGGGCTAAAAAGCCGGCGAGTTTAGCGCTGAATCCTGCCGGTGACACGGTTGCTTGGTCGGGTGCGAGCTTTTCAGGCCGTTCGAGAGCGTGAAAATGACTGCCTGTAGTTTGGCGCCTGAAAATTGTCGACCTCCGGCAGCTGGCCCCTCAGGGTCGGTTGAGCGAGGTGCTGGTCGAGAAAACATTAACATCACGGATGTATCTGGTCGGGTCTGCGCCGTACGCCAGCAGTGCGCCAAATGCAGATCAATACCCACCGATGGCCCCTGAGTTGTTTGCCGAGAGTCTGGGGTTTCTGGCTCAGCGCTACCCGGCGGTGAAGGCTTGGCAGGTATCGTGATGTGAGTCTGACGGCGATTCGGGCGGTTCTTTTTGGGGTGCGGGATGCGCCCCTTTTTCATTCTTGGCGCTGGCCATAACCTGCACTTTGCTTGACCTGTGCCGGGGTTTGCCGAGGGGCTTATCTCTATAGTCGCGCCCCTGAGTGTCTTGCACCCACCGCAAGAGTTTGAGGACAAGGACCCCGCCATGCGCCTGCTTGTTTGTGTGTTGTTCAGTTGCGTTGCCACCCTGGCTCAAGCCGGCGAGGAGGCCATGCAACGCTTTACCCAGCTTAATGGTGACCCCGTGCTGCGCCAGCAAGCGTATGCGGCCGGCCAAGAGCGTATTCGCTTCTGTGGCAATTGCCATGGCGAGAATGGCAACAGTAAACGCCCGCATATCCCCAACCTGGCGCAACAGAACCCGGTGTATCTGTTCAACGCCTTCGAGAAGTTCGCCAACGGCCAGCGCAAGGACTTTGTTATGTCCAAGTTGGCGCCAACGCTGAGCATGGAAGATCGGGTCAACATCGCCATCTATTTCGGTCAGCAGAAGTTGCTGCCCCATGATGAGCCGGTGGATGAGGCGCTGCGTCAGCAGGGTGAGGCCACGTTCAAGACGGTGTGCACCGGTTGCCACGGGGTGAACGCCGAAGGCCGTCAAGACACGCCGCGTCTGGCTGGGCAACCGGGCGAGTACGTGCGTAAAGCGCTGACCCGCTTCCGGGATAAGGACCCTAGCCGCGCCGGCTCGGTGATGATGGCGATTGCCGCCAACTTCAGTGATGCGCAAATCAGCAGCCTGGCGGCGTATCTGCAAACCTTGCGCTGAGCAGCCCTGTAGAACGTAAAAAACCCGGCCATGGCCGGGTTTTTTGTTGTGCGGGTTCGGCCGTTAGACCTTGCGCACAAACTCCGACTTCAGCTTCA
>NKIE01000599.1 GCA_002256055.1 Pseudomonas sp. PGPPP3
ATTGGAGAGAAAGCGGGGGTCATCCAAGCGCAGCAGTACGTCGCCCTTGTTTACCAACTGTCCTTCGCGGACGAAGATCTCGGCAACGATGCCGCCTTCCAGGTTCTGGATGACCTGGATCTTGCTGGACGGAATGGCTTTGCCTTCGCCCATGGTGACTTCTTCCAGCACCGCAAAGTTGGCCCAAACCAGCGCCACCAGAAGCAGCGTGCTGACCAGCCAGACGGTGATGCGCGCGAGGGTCGGCGAGTCTTCCAGCAGGGTGCCGTCCACCTCGGGCATAAACTCGGTGTCGGGCTTTTGCCGCCACTGAGTGACGTATTCGCGCAACGACTGGCTGAGTTCCATCATGACCATCCTAGACGGCGGCAGGGCCGACACGGCCCTTGCGCAGGGCTTCGATGACAGCTTCTTTGGGGCCGTCGGCAACAATATGACCGTTATCCAGCACGATCAGGCGATCCACCAGGCTGAGCATGGAGGTGCGGTGCGTGATCAGCAGCAGGGTCTTGTTCTTGGCCCAGATGTGCAGGCGGTTGCGCAGGATTTCCTCGCTGGTGTTGTCCATGGCGCTGGTGGGCTCATCAAAGAGCAAAATTGGCGGGTCTAGCAGCAGTGCGCGGGCCATCAGTACGGCCTGGCGTTGACCGCCGGAGAGCAATTGGCCGCGCTCACCCACGGGACGGTCGAAGCCTTGCGGGTGTTGCCGGGCGAGATCGCCGACGCCAGTCATCTCTGCAACTTCGAGCATGCGCTCGTCGCTGACATAGCGGGCGCCCAGAGTCAGGTTTTCACGCAGGCTACCGGCCAGCAGGGGCAGGTCGTGGGCGACATAGCCGATCTGGTGGCGCAGGTCGGCAACATCCAGTTGCCGCAGGTCGAGGCCGTCCAGTAGCAGTTGACCTTCTGCCGGCGGGTAGAAGCCCATCACCAGACGTGCCAGGGTACTTTTGCCCGAGCCACTGCGGCCGATGATGCCGATGTGTTCGCCGGCCTTCATGCGCAGGCTGATATTGGCCAGTGCCGGAGTGCTTTGGCCGGGATAGCTGAAGCTGACTTGGCGTACGTCCAGGGCTCCTTTCAGGTGGGTGCGTTCCAGGGGGCGCTGTTTGGCCTGGCGCTCCTGGGGCAGGGTCATCAGGGCGTCAGTACTTTTCATGGTCAGTTGAGCTTGCTGGTAGCGGGTGATCAGCCCGGCAATTTGCCCCAGCGGCGCCAGTACCCGGCTGCCGAGCATGTAGCAGGCGACCAATGCACCGACGCTAAGCGTGCCGGCGGTGATGCTGTATACCCCGACGACGATGGTGGCCATGCCTGCAATTTGCTGCAGGAACAGGGTGCCGTTCATGGCCACAGCCGCCAGCAGTCGTGAGTGGCTGTCCAGCCGTGCGAGGGCGCCGTGGGTGCTTTCCCATTTGTGCTGGCGCTCGCTTTCGGCGCTGCAGGCTTTGAGGGTTTCCAGGCCGCCGAGGGTTTCGATCAGCAAGGCTTGCCGGGCAGCACCCAAAGTCAGGCTGCGTTGTACGGTGTCACGCAGACGGCTCTGGATGATGAAGGCAAACACGGCCGTGATTGGGAATGCCAGGATCGGGATTATGACCAGGGGACCACCGAGTAGGCCGATAACCAGCAACATCAGGATGGTGAAGGGCAGGTCGATCAGGCTGGTCAGGGTGACCGCCGTGAGGAACTCGCGCAGACCCTGGAAGTCATGAATGCTTTGGGCAAAACCGCCAACCGTGGCAGGTCGAGCACTCATCGACATGCCGGTGATGCGTTCGAACAAGGTGGCGGACAGGACCACGTCGGTCTTCTTGCCCGCGGTATCCAG
>NKIE01000600.1 GCA_002256055.1 Pseudomonas sp. PGPPP3
GCAAGCCGCCAGTGGCCCCAGGTCGGCAAACTCATGCACCAGTTGCTCGGCTTTGGCCACCGTACGATTGGCAATCACCAGCGCTGCCGGCCGCTCGGCCAGCAAGGGTTCAAGCACGCCGCGCACGGCACCGCCGGCGCCCAACAGAAGAATGCGCTGGCCCGCCAAGCTCAATCCGGCGTTGCCGGTGAGGTCGCGGACCAAGCCGGCGCCATCGGTGTTGTCGCCCAACAAGCGGCCATCGTCGAGCTTCTTCAGGGTATTCACCGCACCGGCGCGCTGGGCACGGGCGCTGAGTTGATCGGCCAGAGCAAAGGCCTGCTCCTTGAACGGCACGGTGACGTTGGCACCACAGCCCTCAAGGAAAAACGTGCGGGCATAACCGACGAAATCCTCCAGCGGCGCCAGCAAAGGCTCGTAGCTCAACTGCTGGCCGGTTTGCGCGGCGAACAGGCGGTGAATCAGCGGCGACTTGCTGTGGCCGATGGGGTTGCCGAATACGCCGTAGCGGTCCATCAACGAGACGCCTCACCCAGCCAATCACGGTCTTGCAGGAAGTACTCCGTCAGGCGCGCTTCAGCGCTACCAGGCTCGGGATGCCAGTCGTAACCCCAGCGTACCTGCGGTGGCAGCGACATCAGAATCGACTCGGTACGCCCACCGGACTGCAGGCCGAACAGGGTGCCACGGTCGAACACCAGATTGAACTCGACATAACGACCCCGGCGATAAGCCTGAAACTCACGCTGCTGCTCGGTGTAGGGCGTGTTCTTACGCTTCTGTACAATCGGCAGGTAAGCGTCGATATACGCATCACCAATGGCGCGGATAAAAGCAAAACAGGTGTCGAAATCCCACTCATTCAAGTCATCGAAGAACAGCCCGCCGATGCCACGGGGCTCGCCGCGGTGCTTGAGGTGGAAGTAGCGGTCACACCAGGCTTTGTACTTCCCATAAACGTCGGCACCGAAGGGCGCGCAGGCTTGTTCGGCAACCCGATGCCAATGCACACAATCTTCCTCAACGCCGTAGTAGGGGGTGAGGTCAAAACCACCACCAAACCACCAGACGGGTTCTTCACCGTCCTTCTCGGCGCTGAAGAAGCGCACGTTGGCATGGGAGGTCGGCACATGGGGGTTCTGCGGGTGAATCACCAACGACACCCCAAGGGCTTCAAAGCCACGACCGGCCAGTTCCGGTCGATGGGCGCTGGCGGATGGCGGCAAGGCATCGCCGAATACATGGGAGAAGTTGACTCCGCCCTTTTCGATCAACGCGCCGTTTTCCATGACGCGGGTGCGACCACCGCCGCCACCGGGGCGCTGCCAGCTGTCTTCGAAAAAGCTCTTGCTGCCATCTTCAGCAGCCAAGGCAGCACAAATGCGCTCTTGCAGGTCGAGCAGGTAAGCCTTCACGGCCTCGGTGCGATTACTCACGGGGGTCACCTTGTGGTCGCGCTGGTGGGCAGCGCGGGAATTCAATCTTCTTGCCGGCGAGGCTGCAGGCCTCGCATTGCCTGGGCTGGCGGCGGCGCGGGGCGGCAAGCATAGCACTCTGCCGGGCGTCGCCGCTGCTGACGCGGATCAAGCTAAAAGCAGTGAGCACGCCTCAGGCGGAGCGCACCTGGGCGCCACTGAGCAGGTCGCGAATCTGGCTGGGGTTCTTGCGCCCACCCAGGCGGCCATCCAGCACGCCATCCAGTTGCCCGACAAAATACTGCTCAATACGCAGACGGCTGAGGGCTGGCGGGCGGCCGCTGGGGTTGGCCGAGGTCGACACCAGCGGGCCGGTGAGGGCGCACAGGTCGCGCACCACCGACT
>NKIE01000601.1 GCA_002256055.1 Pseudomonas sp. PGPPP3
TGGTGCGGGTTCTCGCCGTAGCGCATTTCCTGAGCCTTGATGAACTGGCTGTTGAAGGTCTGCGGGAAGGTGCCGCGGGCTTCGGTGGACAGGGTTTCGGCCGCTTGGTCGATGGTGCCCAGGTAGTTAGCGATCATGCCGTCGTAGGCGGCGGTGTGCTCGAAGGCCTTGAGCATCAGGGCGAAACGCTCGGCGTAGGTCAAACCGCCGGCTTTCAGGCTGGCCAGCACGTCGCTGTAGTCACCGGCGTTGACCACGATGGCCACGTCTTTGTGGTTCTTGGCGGCGGAACGGACCATGGTCGGGCCGCCGATGTCGATGTTCTCGATGGCGTCCGGCAGGGTGCAGCCTGGCTTGGCTACGGTGGCGGCGAACGGGTAGAGGTTAACCGCGACCAAGTCGATCGGTTTGATACCGTGCTCGGTCATGATGCCGTCGTCGATGCCGCGGCGACCAAGGATGCCGCCGTGGATTTTCGGGTGCAGGGTCTTCA
Organism: Pseudomonas sp. PGPPP3; assembly: GCA_002256055.1. Lineage (GTDB taxonomy): Bacteria > Pseudomonadota > Gammaproteobacteria > Pseudomonadales > Pseudomonadaceae > Aquipseudomonas. Next base: position 494 of record NKIE01000601.1, read on the forward strand.
CCCGGCCGTCCATCATTTCTGCGAAGCCGGTGTAGTCGGCCACTTCGACCGCTGGCACGCCGTTGTCCTGCAGCAGCTTGAAGGTGCCGCCGGTGGAGAGGATTTCCACGCCGAGGTTTACCAGTTCGCGGGCGAACTCGAGGATGCCGGTCTTGTCGGAGACGCTGATCAGGGCGCGGCGGACAGGGAGGCGAGTGGTTTGGTCGGTCATGGTGTTTTCCATCAGGCGGTCAAAGGATTTATCAGCAAAAAGGCCGACGCATCGCGCGCCGGCCTTTTCCATCAGATTCTCGGATTACAGCAGGTCGTACTGTTTGAGCTTCTTGCGCAGGGTGCCGCGATTCAGGCCGAGCAGCTCGGAGGCCTTGGTCTGGTTGCCCTTGACGTAATTCATCACGGTTTCCAGCAGCGGTGCCTCGACTTCGGACAGCACTAGGTTGTAGACGTCCGTGACGTCGGCACCTTCCAGGCGGGTGAAGTAGTTGTGCAGTGCCCGCTCCACATTGCCGCGCAAGGTCTGGCCTTCGGCGCTAGGTGTGTTGAGGTGCTGCTTCAGATTAACGTTGTCACTCACCGCTGTTGCCCCATCAAAGGTTGCTACCTGAAAGCCGTTCAGCTCAGGAAAATGCTCGGTCATGGTTGTCATGCGGCCACTCCTTGGTTTTCGTTATGCCGCGCGATGAAAAACTGTCGAACGTTGGCGCACTGTGCGTCCGTGGACTCCAACCGGTTGAACTGGGCGCGAAACTCCCTGGCGCCCGGCAGGGTGGCGAGGTACCAGCCGACATGCTTGCGCGCAATGCGCACGCCCATCACGTCGCCATAGAAGGCGTGCAGGGCGGCCAGGTGCTCCAGCAAAATGCCTTCTACTTCCAGCAAACTCGGCGCCGGCAGTTGCGTGCCAGTCGCCAGGTAATGATCGATCTCGCGGAAAATCCACGGTCGGCCTTGGGCCGCGCGGCCGATCAACAGGCCATCGGCGCCGGTGGCGTCGAGCACCTGCCGGGCTTTTTGCGGCGAATCGATGTCGCCATTGGCAAACACCGGCAGCGCCACGGCTTGCTTGATCGCGGCGATGGTGTCGTACTCGGCCTCGCCGGTGTACAGGTCGGCGCGGGTCCGGCCATGTACGGCCAGGGCGCTGATGCCGCACTGTTCGGCGATTTTCGCCACGGTCAGACCGTTCTTGTTTGCGCGGTCCCAGCCGGTGCGGATCTTCAGGGTCACCGGCACATCTACGGCGGCGACCACCGCCTGCAGAATCGCGCTGACCAACTGTTCGTCCTTCATCAATGCGGAGCCGGCGGCCTTGTTGCAGACC
>NKIE01000001.1:0-8279 GCA_002256055.1 Pseudomonas sp. PGPPP3
ATGGCAACCTGGCGTCAGCAGGCGGTGCATTGGGTGTCCATCCTGTTCATGATGCTCGGCAGCCTGCCGTTCACCCTGTATGTCGCCACAATGCGCGGCAACCGCAAGGCTCTGTTCAAGGATCATCAGGTACGCGGCTTTGTCGGCTTTTTGGTGTTGACCTGGCTGGTATTCGGCACCTGGCTATGGGCCAACTCTGAACACAGTTGGATGGATGCCTTCCGCATCGTGGCCCTCAACGTCACCTCGGTAGTCACCACCACCGGCGTCGCTCTGGGTGACTACACCTTGTGGGGTAGTTTCTCGGTACTACTGTTTTTCTACCTGACCTTTGTCGGCGGTTGCTCCGGTTCTACCGCGGGCGGCCTGAAGATCTTCCGCTTCCAGGTCGCCTATGTACTGCTCAAGGCCAACTTGCAGCAGCTGATCCACCCGCGTGCGGTGATCAAGCAGCAATACAACGGCCACAACCTCGATGAAGACATCGTCCGCTCGCTGATCACCTTCTCGTTTTTCTTCACCATCACCATCGGCGTGATTGCCCTCGGCCTGACCCTGATCGGCCTGGACTGGGTTACCGCCCTGACAGGCGCCGCCACCGCCGTGTGCAACGTCGGCCCTGGCCTCGGTCCGATCATCGGCCCGGTGGGTAACTTCTCCACCCTGCCGGATGCCGCCAAGTGGCTGCTGACCCTCGGCATGCTGCTGGGCCGCCTGGAAATCCTCACCGTGCTGGTGCTGCTGACCAAGGCGTTCTGGAAACATTGACCGCCGTTACAGCCGGGCGCGGTACTCGCCCGGCGTGCTGGAAAACCAGCGGCGGAAGGCGCGGAAGAAATTGCTCGGATCGGCAAAACCGAGCAAATAGGCGATTTCCAGCAGGGTCAGGTTGGGCTGGGCCAGGTACTGCACCACCAGTTCACGGCGCGTATCGTCGAGCAACTGCTGAAAACTCGTACCCTCCTCCTGCAAGCGCCGCTGCAAGGTGCGCTGCGACAGGCATAACGCCTGGGCCACGGCATCGCGCTTAGGCTCGCCCTGGGGCAACAGACGACACACCACCTGACGGGTCTGATGGGTCACCCGACTCTCGGAAAAACGTGCCAGGTATTCACCAGCAAAGCGATCATGCAACTGGGCCAGGGCCGCATTCGCGGTGGGCAACGGCGCCTGTAAATCGCTGCGATCGAAGATCAGCGCGTAGTGCTCACAATTGAATTTCAGCGGTGCCTGGAACGCCTGCAGGTAGGGTTCAAGATCACTGGGCGGCTCGCCCTGAAAGCAAACCTGCAAGGGCGTAATCGGTTTGCCGCTGATCCACCGGCAAAAGGCCAGGGTGCAGGCCAACGAAGCCTCGGCACTTTGCCGCGCAGGCGCCAGGTGATCGCCATGAATGCTCAAAATCAAGCCATAGCCCTGCGCCAACGGGCGAAAGCTCAAGTCTGCCCCCTCGGCAATGATGCGCTGGTAGCGCACCAGGCGGGCAAAACCTTCCTGCAGCGTATGGCTGGACATCAAGGCATAGCCAACCACATGGAAAGAACCAGGGCGCACTACCTTGGCCATGTTCAGGCCGATGGCCGGATTACCCGACACCTCCACCGCCCGCTGCCACAGGCGCGTCATGCTGTCCTGAGCAAAGCGTGCATCCGGGTCATCGAGGGCAGCGTATTCCAGCCCCAGATCGAGAAACAGGCTACGGCAATCGACACCACCCATTTCTAAGGCCTGGACGATGCCCAAGGCCCAGCTCGACGACGTAGTACGTTGGCTCATAAAACTATTCTTATTCTGGAGGGCTAACGGGGTGCTGGCGGCCCAAGGATACTAAACTGGCACTCAATGTCACTGGCCCACGAAGACACTCCACTTACACTGCAGGCACCGCCAATCGCCGAGGTATGTCATGTCCAGCCAAGCCGAAGAACGCTTCAACAGCTTTGCCGAGTTCTACCCCTTCTACCTGCAGGAACACAGCAACGACATCTGCCGGCGCCTGCATTACGTTGGCAGCCTGTTGGTGCTGAGCGTGCTTGGTTATGCCTTCAGCACCCAACAATGGGCGCTGTTGTGGCTGTTGCCACTGGTGGGTTACGGCTTTGCCTGGGTCGGCCACTTCGTGTTTGAAAAGAACCGGCCGGCCACCTTCAAGTACCCGCTGTACAGCTTTCTCGGCGACTGGGTGATGCTCAAGGACGCCTTTACCGGCCGCATTCGCTTCTAAGCACACGCCACTGTACGTTCCCACTGAAACGCCCACGCACACCGTTGGGCGGTGCTGCTTGGCGGCTGACGCATGGCTTGGTTATGATCCCCGACCAAGTTACTCAAGGCCCAGGTATGCAGGCCGCCCAGACGCCCACGAGAGGCGTCAGTCATCAGCAGGGATCGTTTAATTCGTATGAAAGCTGTCAGCCCAGCTCCTCGCGCCACTAATTTACCGACACCACCGCTTCGCGAGTACTACTCACGCGTCCTTGCTTATATCGCCGTGGCGGCCAGCGTGGCAGCGGGCAACTACGCCCACTACTTCGGCAACGAGCTCCTGTGGCTCGTGCCTTACACCCTGCTTTACCCGCACTTGGCGCACCACGTAAGCGCCCGGTTTAAATACGACCACCCGCAGCAAACCTATCTGGTCCTGCTATTTCTCGATGCCCTGCATGCCGGTGCCGCCGTCGCTCTGCTGGGATTATCGGTAGTGCCCTGCCTGATGCTGATGCTGACCCTGTCATTCAGCGCCCTGATCAATGGTGGCCTGCGCCAGCTGGGCCTAGCCCTGCTGGTCGCGGCCAGTGGCACGATCTTCACCGCCGCACTGATCGACCTGCAGCTCAAGGCCAATACCCCGGCCTTGGTGGCCGTGGTCAGCGTGCTGTTTACCACCCTGTATATCTGCATCACCGCCTATTTCGTCCACCAGCAAGGGTTAAACCTGGCCGTGGCCCGTGGCGACATCAAGCGCGAGCAAGAAAAGGCCGCACGCCTGGCCCGCAACCTGGCCAAGTACCTGTCACCGCAGGTCTGGGAAATGATCTTCAGCGGCAAGAAACACGTACGCCTGGAAACCCAGCGCAAAAAGCTCACCGTGTTCTTCTCCGACATCAAGGGCTTTACCGAACTGGCCGAAGAGCTGGAAGCCGAAGCCCTCACCGACCTGCTCAACACCTACCTCAACGAGATGTCGAAGATCGCCCTGAAGTACGGCGGCACCATCGACAAATTCGTCGGCGACTGCGTGATGGTGTTCTTCGGCGACCCGGCCAGCCAGGGCGCTAAAAAAGACGCTGTGGCCGCCGTATCCATGGCCATCGCCATGCGCAAGCACATGAAGGTGCTGCGTCAACAGTGGCGCGCCCAGGGCATCACCAAGCCTTTGGAAATCCGCATGGGCCTGAACACCGGCTACTGCACGGTGGGTAACTTCGGTGCCGACACGCGCATGGATTACACCATCATCGGTCGCGAAGTGAACCTCGCCAGCCGCCTGGAAAGCGCGGCCGAATCCGGAGAGATCCTGATTTCCCACGAAGCCTATTCGCTGGTCAAGGACGTGATCATGTGCCGCGACAAGGGCCAGATCACTGTCAAGGGCTTTACCCGCCCGGTGCAGATCTACCAGGTGGTGGATTTCCGCCGCGACCTTGGCGCCAGCTCCAGCTACCTGGAACACGAGCTACCGGGCTTCTCCATGTACCTGGACACCAACGGTATCCAGAACTACGACAAGGAAAAGGTCATTCAGGCCCTCAACCTGGCGGCCGAGAAGTTGCGCGACAAGGTCATCCTCTAAGTCGGCAACCCCAGATTCACTTACGCGGAAGGCACCAGCCCCAACTGGCAGGGCTGACCATCCAGCAGAACCTGATGGGCTAGAAACTCCAGCGCCGAGGCGCGCCAGGATTGCTGCGCCGCTAACGCCGCACAGGACTGCCGTGACAGCTCCATGGCACCCAGGCAGGCCTCACGTAAATCCTCACTCATCACCCCACTGACGTCCGCCGTCAGCACGTCCAGCGGCCCGGCCACCGGAAATGCCGCCACCGGCGTACCGCAAGCGAGGGCTTCAAGCATCACCAGGCCATAGGTGTCGGTGCGCGAAGGAAACGCCAGCACACTGGCCGCCCCGTAGTCTTCAGCCAGCGCTGCGCCCTGGCGATAACCGAGAAACTCCACCTGCGGGTAGCGCGCTTGCAGCTCTGCCCGTTGCGGGCCATCGCCGACCACCCGCTTGATCCCTGGCAGGTCGAGATCAAGAAAAGCGTCGATATTCTTCTCCGGCGCCACTCGGCCGACATACAGGAACACCGGTGGCAGCGGCTCAGTGCGCCCTACCAGCGGTTTAAACAACCGGGTATTCACGCCCTTACGCCAAAGGTGGAGATTGCTCAGCCGCCACTGGCCAAACTCCGCCGCCATCCGCTCGGTGCTAACCAGCACCGCCTGACTCGGACGATGAAACGCACGCAGCCAGGCATAGCCCCAGGACAGCGGCAGCCACGGCCAGCGCGTGGTCACATAGTGCGGGAAATGGGTATGGATGGCCGACGTAAAGGCCAACCCACGTCGGTCCAGCCAACAGCGCGCCGCCCAACCCAGCGGCCCTTCGGTCGCCAGGTGAACCATGTCTGGGGCAAACGCGCGAATGGCCGGACCAACCCGCCAGAGGTCCCAGGCCAGGGCAATTTCCGGATAACTGGGGCACGGCAGATGACGAAAATCTTGCGGCGTCAGCAGCTTGACCTGATGGCCGAGCCCCTGCAGTTCAGCCACCAACGCCTGCAGACAGGTGACGACGCCATTGACCTGGGGCAACCAGGCATCCGTGACAATCAACACCCTCATACAACAGGCTCAGCGCTGGTCGCCTCAGCCTGCGCCAAGCTGGCCTGACGCGCCTGATCTTCCGCTAGCCGATACAGCTCGATACGGCCATCCCAGTGTTCGATCAAGGCCGTGCACGACTCAACCCAGTCGCCGCAATTGAGGTACTCGACCTCGCCCATCTGGCGGATTTCGGCATGGTGGATATGGCCGCAGATCACGCCATTGAAACCACGCTTGGCACACTCATGGACGATGGCTTCTTCGAAGTCACTGATAAAGTTCACCGCCGACTTGACCTTGTGCTTCAGGTAGGCCGACAGCGACCAGTAGCCATAGCCGTAACGCCCCCGCCAGTGGTTGAGCCAGCGGTTAAGGGTCAGGGTGAATTCGTAGGCACTGTCGCCAAGGAACGCCAGCCAGCGGTGATAGCGGGCGGTGACATGTTCGGCCTCATCGACCAACTGGATATTGCCCAGTATCAGCGAGGAGTAACGGCGTAGAAACTCGTCATGGTTGCCGGTGACATAGATCACCTCGGTACCTCGCTTGCTCATGGTCAGCAGACGTCGAAGCACATTGGTGTGAGCCTGAGGCCAGTAAATACCACTGCGCAGCTTCCAGCCGTCGATGATATCGCCCACCAGGTAGACCTTGTCGGCGTGGTAGCGCTTGAGGAACGCCGCCAGATGTTCTGCCTGGCAGTCACGGGTGCCGAGGTGGACGTCCGACACCCAAAGGGTGCGCACACGTTGCTTGCGGGTCGGTCTGGCGAGCTGGGCACTGGTCATCGGCGGCTTCCGGCTTGGGTTTCCCCGAGCCTGAGTCACAGCAATGAAGCCTCCATGACAATTGGGCGGCAATTCGATGACGGCCGCTGAACCGCAACGGCGTTATAGACGGCCATGCACCCGGATTTATCCCTGCGCCAGTACCGCCACCAATAGATTGCCCACCGCCACGAACACGCTCAACTGCTGTTCGGCCTGTGACTGCCTGGATACTGAGCGGATGCGTCCGGTTCAGCGGTCGTTATGGCCCAGATCGCGCTGCGGATCGATCACATCACGAACCCGCTGCTTGAGCACCTTGGCCTCGGGAAAACCGCCATCGGCTTTGCGCTCCCACACCTGCACACCGTTACAAGTAATGCGAAAAGTGCCCCCCGTGGCTGGTTCCAGGCTGACCCGCGCCAGATCATCGCTGAAGCTGCTGAGCAGCTCCTGAGCCAGCCAGGCCGCCCGCAATAACCACTGACACTGAGTGCAATAACTGATCACCACTTCGGCTTTGGACGTGTTCATCTGCATGCTCTCGACTAAGGACCGCCGATAGTAGCGAGCCTGGCGACTCAGCGGCAGTCTTCAGGCCGCTAAAACACAACGCCGCAGCACGATGGCTGCGGCGCCTCAGTAACACATCGTGGCTCAGGCAATACGGGCGAGCAGGGCCCTGGCCTCAAGTTTCTGTTCGTCGTCACCTTCAATAATCACCTCATTGAGGATGTCGCAAGCACTGGCCAGATCACCCTGCTCGATATAGGCCAGCGCCTTGTTCAGTTTGATCAGATTCTGCCGATTGCTGGCCAGGTGCTGGAGATCGCTCAGCTCTGCCGCTGGGCTGCGCTTCACAGAATCCTGGGCAAAGGCATCAGTGAATGATTCATCTAGGAGCAGATCCTCTTTCGAATGTGTTACGGGCCAATCGGCAAAGACGCTATCAGCTTCTTGCTCGGCCGACAGCTCGCAGACCTCCGGCAACTGGCGCAAGTCCTCCCAGTCGGTAGGGAGCGACAGGTCATGCAGGTTCAACTGGAACTCATCCAGTGCCGTCGGCGTGTTGTCGTGCACCGCCTCATCCAGCAAAAGCACGGCGTCTTCCAGAGGCTCTGGAACTGCAGCATGCGGCACCGCCAACAGCCGACTGGCATAACGGGCGCGCAAATGATCCAGTTGCTCCAGCTCAACCCCCTGACGACGCAGCTCCGCCTCTTCTTGGTTGAAGCCTGCGCCGTCGCCCAACTCCCCAAGTACGCTAAGCAAACGCAGGCGCAGGTCACTGCGCTGAGGTGCCTGCTCAATAGCCTTACGCAGCACCATCAGCGCCTCGCCGAAACGGCCGTAAGCGATGTAGATATTGGCCCCATCCAAGGCATCCGCCTCTGCTGCCGGCGTAGGCGGCGCCACTGGGGCTGCGACTACAGGCACAGTGGCTGCAATGGGAGCCAGTACCGCGACCTGCGCTGGTGCTGGCTCTGCCTCAGCAGCGACCACCTCGGCCTCGGGTTGACGCCGACGACGCCACAACGCCAGCCCAGCCAAAGCACCCAGCAACAGGCTGATGCCAGCGACTGGCCAATGCCAGCCCAAGGGCGATGCATCTACCGGAAGATCCGCAACGACGGGTGCATTCTCAACAGGCGTAACGACAGCCGCTGGTGAGTTCACTGCGGCAGGGGCGACGGCCTGATCGACGCTGGCCTGATCCGCGCGCAACAATTCAAGCTGCTGATCCTTGGCTTGCATCTGCTCCTGCAGCGCCTGTAACTGGGCCTGCAGGGCCAACATCGACGCCTGCAACTGGCGATTTTCTTCCGCTCGCTGCGCCAACTCCTGATCCACCCGCTGCTGGGTTTCATCGCGTGCTGGCACTGCGGTCTGAGCGATGTCGGGCGAACTTGCTGGCGCTATTGGTCGCGCATCAGCCACAGCCGCAGGCGCTGCCACGCGCTGCACCGACGCCGCGGCGTCCGGCAGTAACAGGTCAGCCCCCAGAGACAGGCGATTCTTGTCACCGCCCAAGAAGGCCTGTGGATTCAGGCCATATAATCCCTCCATCAAGGCTGACTGCGACAGACCACTGCCCGCCTCACGCAGACGCTGGGCAATCAGCCACAGGCTATCGCCGCGCTGCACCGTATAGCGCTGTCCTTGGGTTGCCGGCGGTAAGTCCACCACGACGGTAGCGGCCGGCCGTGCAATGTTGGCGCGCGAACGCTGAACCACAGGGGCTGCCGCCATCGCGCTGTAGGCTGAGGAACTAGGCGGGTCGAGCAACACCGTGTATTCACGCAGCAACTGACCATTAGGCCGCGCCACTTCGATGATGAAATTCAGGTAAGGCTCCTGCACCGGCTTGCTGGAAACCACCCGAATGACATGGCGATTGCCACGCAGCAACGGGGTAAAGCGCAAGTCGTTGAGGAAAAAAAGCCGGTCCACCCCAGAGCGTGCAAAGTCTGCGTCGGAAGCCAGGCGCACGCGAATGTCATCGCTGTCCAAACCGCCCATTTGCAGCAATTCGATATCGGCTTCCAGTGGCTGATTGAGTGCTGAATGCAGGGTAATTGCGCCCAATCCCAACGCTGGGACCAATCCTGAGTACAACGCCGAACCGGACGCCAGCGGCAGTAGCAGCTTGCGTACATGCGCCATAAAGCCTCCAACCGAACGTCC
>NKIE01000001.1:8289-28771 GCA_002256055.1 Pseudomonas sp. PGPPP3
CTGTACAAGCGCCCTCGCCAGCGCATCCCTGTGGCGTGCAGAAGGGTGGAGCAGACAGGTGTAGTGCGGGGGGGGATCTACGCTCCGTGTTCGACCCGGCTAGCCGATCAGCAGGGCCTTTACTGACGAACGCCAGCGTAGTGACCAAATGCCATCAGACTCACCTGAGCATAGGCGAACTTGTTCACGAACAGCCGCAATTACGTGACGCCCATCACAAAAAAACCCGTCACATCGACCAGTGACCGCCAATAAACCGTCGAGTCGCGCGTTCAATGCTTCTCAAGGTTGGCCAGGATACGTTCCTGAACCTGCTGGCAACGCTGTAACTCGACCGGATCGATACCGGCAAACAGCTCGTGGCGCAATTGGGTGGAGATGGCCTCAATTTGCTCAATCAGCGGCTGGGCCTTGGCACTCAGGGTGATCTGCTTGGCGCGCCGGTCCTCGGCCACCGCCTGCCGACTGACCAAGCCCTGGGCCTCAAGACCATCAAGCAAACGCGCCAGGGTTGGGCCTTCAACCCCAACGCTCTGGGCCAGTTCGCGCTGGGTCGGCAGTGTATCGAAACGAGCCAGGTGGAGCAGCACCAGCCAGCGTGCCTGGGAAAGACCGAGCCCCACCAGACGACGATCCAGTTCGGCGCGCCAGGCGCGAGACAATTGCGCCAACTGCATGGCAAAACGATGTTGCTGGAACTGCGGCATAAAAGACTCGTGGGGCTGCTTGTACTAATTATTAGTCAGCTAAGCATGACCTGCGCGTAGAGAACAAGCACCACCCGCCGCTTACCACTTCACATATTGATCTTCGACAAAGCCCCAGAGGTTTTCGATCAAAACAGGCGGTCGTCCATGGGGCCGCAGTACGCCGTTGAAGCGCCCGAATATCTGTTTGAAGTTACTGGCGATAATACCCAGATTGGTGCGCTCTTCATGCAGGCCATGGGCCTCGAAGCGCAGCTCCACCTGACCATCAAAAGACTGGATGCGCCAAGGTAGGAGTGGCTGCTGACGGTCAAACTCGAAACGCACGGTATCGACCTTGAGCAACTCGCCATCCAGCCAGAAGCAGTTCTCGGTGAAGCTGGTTTCATTGACCCCGCAGGACAGATTCAGCCCAACCCGCTGCTCCCCCGCCTTACCAGACAGACACGCCCAGTTCCAGAAAGTCTCCGGCCGCATGTAGCCGGCCGACCAATCGTGGTGGGCGAAAGCATTGATCGCCTGCAGATCGAAATCACCGAGGGCGCTGTGCACCGTACCGCTGCAGCGCACCCCTGCAACCTTCTGTGCGTAGACCCAGCCATTGGCGGCTGTTGGTGTGCACAGGCACATGGGCTGGAACGCCGGTTCGGCCTCGGAGAAGCGCGCCTCAATGCGCGTTCCGTCGTCCAACTCCACCAGCAGGCTTCTCTCTAGAGGATCCGGGTGATTCTCCAGACGCAGGCGATTGCCGCCCCAACGCACTTCGCAAACGCCGTCATTCGGCTGTTGGGAAAACTGGCTGCCAAAGCCCAGAGGCAACTTGAACTGACGCTCAATCATACGGCCCGAAGCAGGGTGGAAGAGATAGACAAAACCGACACCCGCCAGGCTCAAATTGGCCAGGGCGCAACCGCCAATCAGCGTGTCACTGATCAAACCGAAGTACTGAAACTGGTGAAAACGTCGCCATTTCGCCAAACGCCCCAACGGGCGCCCCATGGGCGAACGGAAGTCGAAATCCAGGTAGTTGATGTGCGCAGGCGCAGCGACAAACTGGCCGTAATAGGGTTGGCCGTCGGCCTTGATCAGTTGGTCCATCCGTCGCAGCTCACAATGACTGGAGCAGCGATGCTAGCACCGCCCGGCGGCCGTGCCAGTCACCCATCACGCCAACCCCAGGGACCAAATCAGCCAGCCATCACGGCGCCGTGCAGGCCAGTGCCACTTGATTGCGACCCGCGCCCTTGGCAACGTACAGCGCGCGGTCAGCGCGCTCGTAAAGCTGGGTCAGCGCCCCGGTCGACTGAGGCTGCAAGCAGGCCACACCCACGGACAGAGTGACCACCGCCGCGGTGGTCGAAGCCTCGTGGGCAATCTGCAACTGTTCGAGGGCCGCGCGCAGGCTTTCGGCGCGTTGCTGGGCTTCATCCAGACTGATGTCGTAGAGCAGTACGGCAAATTCTTCGCCGCCCAACCGTACAGCCATATCCAGCGGCCGCCGACCGGCCTGAGCCAGTAACTGCCCGACCCGCTGCAACACATAGTCGCCAGCCTGGTGGCCGTAGTGATCGTTATAAGCCTTGAAATGATCGATATCGCAGATCAGCAGCGCCAGGCTCACCTCATCGCGTTGCGCCAGACGCCAAAGGCGCTCCAGCTGGCGATTGAAACTACGGCGGTTGTGCAAGCCAGTCAGGCTGTCGTGATCGGCCAATACCCGCATCAAGCGACTGACCAGAAAGTGCTCGCGGGATTTGTACTCCAGCAGGTAGCAGCCAACGATACCGATCAGATTGCCGAACAAGAGAAACATCAGATTATTGAACAGCCGCGCCGTCGGGATGCCCACCAGCAACTCAAACAGCAGGTAACTGCTGAGCATCAAGGCTGGGCTGATCAACGCCTCGGACAGGCGTAAGCCGGCCAGAAAGTAGCCGGCCATACAGACCAGCAACAAGCCTTCGTAGGGATAACTGGGATCGACGCTGTGGGCGATGCCGACGGCAGCCGCCGTACCGACGCCCAACACGGAAATACAGGCAATCGTTAGTGGATTGAGCAGTTGGGTATGCCGGCGCTGAATCAGCAAAAAGCCGCACACCAGCAAAAAAAACAGTACAAACAGCCGTACCGCCAGCATCCACCAACGCTCGACGGAGTCGATCAGCAGTTGGTCGACCGCAGTAAACCCCAGCCACAACACAATCGCGCCTGGCAGCGCTGTGCGTTGCAGCTCGAAGCGGTCGTCACGGACAAAATCGAGGTACTCATGCTCCAGCACTGGGCTGAAACGCAGCCGGCGAAACCCGACTGACAACTGATCCGCATATGAATTGGAGCCAACGTCGCCTAACCACTCGTGATGTTGCGCCACCCTGCACTCTCCAGCACCGTACTCAGTTCACTGTAGCCTACGGCGAGAGTGCCACATTTCCGCCGCATACAAATGCCAGATTAATGACTACCCATCTGCAGAGCAGCGCCCTTCAGACTTCGAACTCTGCCTGCAACGCCGCACGCACGCAATGCAAGACCCCCTCGCTGGCGCGCCCCTGAAACTGCGCACTGAGGCTGGCCACTGCCGGCAACTCACCTTCACCGTCGAGAAACGCCTCCTGAATCTCGCCCAGTAGTCCCTCAGGCAGATCCAGGGCCTGTTCCAGCGACAATTGCTGAGCCGCAATAGCCTCGGCCAGCAGGCTGTAGACGTTCTTCTCCGAGCAGTTCAACTGCCGGGCGATCTGCGCCGGCGTCATGCCGGCACAGGCCAAGCTGATCAGCTCATGGCGCAGGTCGGCAACCACCCGCGGCGCCTCGGCAGCGCCTTGCAGCACTTCAAGAAAGGCCATGCCATAACGCTCAAGCTTGCGCGCGCCAACGCCACTGACCTGAGCCATCTCAGCCAGAGAGCCAGGCTTGCTGCGTAACATTTCCAGCAAGGTGGCATCTGGGAAGATCACATACGGCGGTACCGAATGTTCCTGGGCCAGGTTGCGCCGCAGGGTGCGCAGGGCTTCCCACTGTTCGCGCTCTTCGATGCGTACCAGCTGGCTGGCACTGCTGCCAGCGCCTTTGCCAGCCCCGCTGCTTTGCGGTTTCGGCTCGCGGCGCAACTGTAAAGGCTCCTCACCGCGCAGCAATGGCCGACAGGTCTCGGACAGGCGCAAACCACCGTAGCCTTCGAGATCGACATCAGCCAAGCCACGGGCCACCAACTGGCGAAACAACGTGCGCCACTCACCCTCGCTCAGGGCATTGCCAACCCCAAAGACGGACAAGTGCTGATGACCGAGACTGCGGACCTTGTCGTTGTCGCGCCCAAGCAACAGATCGACCAGATGGCCGACCCCATAGCGCTGACCACTGCGATAGATCGCCGACAGCGCCTGACGTGCAGGCTCGGTGGCATCCCAGGTCTGCACGCCGTCGACACAGTTGTCGCAATGGCCGCAAGGGTTGGGCATGTCCTCGTCGAAATAGGCCAGCAGCGCCTGACGGCGACAGCGGATCTGCTCGCACAACGCCAGCATGGCATCCAGCTTGTGCTGCTCCAGGCGCTTGTGACGTTCATCGCCATCGGAGTTGTTGAGCATTTGCTTGAGCTGCACCACATCCTGCAGGCCGTAGGCCATCCAGGCATCGGCCGGCAGCCCGTCACGGCCGGCGCGGCCGGTTTCCTGGTAATAGGCTTCCAGGGACTTGGGCAGGTCCAGGTGCGCCACAAAGCGCACGTTGGGTTTATCAATACCCATGCCAAAGGCAATGGTGGCGACCATGATCAGGCCTTCCTCGTTGAGGAAGCGCTTCTGGTGATAGGCGCGCAGGTCGCTGGGCAGGCCGGCGTGATAAGGCAGTGCGGGGAAGCCTTGCTCGCTAAGGAACGCCGCTACTTCGTCGACTTTCTTGCGTGACAGGCAATAAACGATGCCGGCATCCCCACGGCGTTCGGCGAGAAAGCCCAGCAACTGCTTGCGTGGCTGCTCTTTGGGCACGATCCGATAGAAGATGTTCGGGCGGTCGAAACTGGCGAGAAAACGCTCGGCGTTTTCCAGATGCAGGCGCTGGACGATTTCCTCGCGAGTACGCATGTCCGCCGTGGCAGTCAGGGCAATCCGCGGCACATTGGGAAACAGTTCGGCCAGTTGGCCTAATTGCAGGTATTCCGGGCGGAAATCATGGCCCCACTGCGACACACAGTGGGCCTCGTCGATGGCAAACAGGGCGATCTGCAAGCCGCGCAGGAAATCCAGCATGCGCGGCTGCACCAGGCGCTCCGGCGCCAGGTAGAGCATTTTGATCTCGCCACGGCGGATGCGCGCGGCAATCTCGCGCTGGGCCTCGGCACTCAGGGTCGAATTCAGCGCGGCCGCAGCCACCCCCAACTCCTCCAGGGTCGCGACCTGATCATCCATCAAGGCGATCAAGGGCGACACCACCACCGCCAGGCCTTCGCGCAGCAGCGCCGGGACTTGGAAACACAGCGATTTACCGCCGCCCGTGGGCATCAGCACCAGAGCATCTTCGCCGCCGGCCACGCGCTCGATAATCGCCTGCTGGCGACCACGGAAATGGTCATAGCCGAAGACGTCTTTAAGGATGCGTTGAGCCTGTTCGAGCATAGAAACTCCAAATCGTGGCGGAAAACCTCATCCCTGAGGCCGTCGCAGAATCATTCTCCGGCTTTATCGAGGGCATATAGCTGTCAGCCCGGCCAGAAAGGCGGGCATTATACGCGACCCAGCCGCGACAAAGGCCCACGCCTATCGGCGGTGCTTTTGCCCACGGCCGCAGTAGACTAGAATCGTCCTTCGCTTATTCCCTCAAGGTAGCCCCCGATGTCCTTCGCCGAGCAATTGACCCGCCTGCAAGCCTTCCTCGACGCCGACGAGCTGCACGACGAGGCCCTGGACTACGTCGCGGCCCACGGTTACCTGACCGCCCTGTCGATCTGCACCGAGCAGCCCGACGAGCGCGAGTGGATCGATGCCCTGTGCTCCGAGCCGCCGCACTACCGCAGCGAGGAAGAGCGCGCCGAGATCGAGGCCACCCTGATCCAACTCAAAGCCCACATCGCTCGCCAACTGGCCAGCGACGACGAGCCGGAAATCCCTTGCGACCTCGACCTCGGCGACGAGCCAGACGATTCAGACCTGCGCGGCTGGTGCATCGGCTTTATGGAAGGCGTATTCCTGCGTGAAGCCGCCTGGTTTGAAAACGCCGAAGAAGAAGTCAGCGAGCTGCTGCTGCCGATCATGGTGGTTTCCGGTCTGTTCGACGACCAACCGGAATTCAGCGACATCGCGGCCGACGCCAAGCTGGTAGACGACATGGTTGAGCAGATTCCCGAATTGCTCACCGCCCTGTTCCTGCTGTGCAACGCTCCCGACGAAAAACCCGCCCTGCTCAAACCGCGCCACCACTGACAGCGGCGTCCAGCCATGAGCAGCAGCCCGCGTGTACACCGCCATCTGGGTGTGCGTTACCTGCTGCTGAGCATTGGCTGGCTGAGTGTGCTGTTGGGGGTTATTGGTATCTTCCTGCCAGTGCTGCCAACGACGCCGTTCCTGCTCTTGGCGGCTGCCTGCTTCATGCGCAGCTCGACGCGCTTCTATGATTGGCTGGTGAGCCACCCTCGGCTCGGCCCCTGGATTCACGATTACCTCGAGGGCCAGGGCATCCCGTTGCGTGGCAAGGTCTACGCTATCAGTCTGATGTGGTTAAGCATCGCCCTGTCCTGCTATCTGGTACCGATGATGTGGGCGCGGGCGTTTATGCTCACAAGTGCGGTATTGGTAAGCCTGTACATCCTCCGGCAAAAAACCTTGCCGGCGCGCGTACCACATCCATAGCTCGCTGGCAGATGAGTCCGGTACCCCGCCATGCAGAATGAACTGGTACGTTTCATAGCATTCCATCAACGCCCATCACCCTGGTTGCGCAGAACCTTGCTGCTCGGTTTACTGGCGGCGGTAGCCATCAGCCAGGCAAACTGGGACTTCGACCTGATAATTCAAAAAGCCGAGCAGCGCTATGGCAACCTCGGCATCGCCAAAGGCCGAATTGAAGCCTGGGACGAGCTGATCAATAGCAGTCAGGGC
Source organism: Pseudomonas sp. PGPPP3 (assembly GCA_002256055.1). Taxonomy (GTDB): domain Bacteria; phylum Pseudomonadota; class Gammaproteobacteria; order Pseudomonadales; family Pseudomonadaceae; genus Aquipseudomonas. The sequence goes on from NKIE01000001.1 coordinate 15,095, forward strand.
GATGATGAAAGCGAACAGCTGTGGGCAGTCAATCGCTTCTTCAACCGCCAGATACGCTTCGTCGACGACAGTCAAAACTGGCGCCAGAACGACTACTGGGCCTCGCCGATCGAAGCATTGGTCAAGGGCGCCGGTGACTGCGAGGACTACGCGATTGCCAAATACTTCACCCTGCGTCGCTTGGGCGTACCCAGCGAAAAACTGCGCATCACCTACGTCAAGGCGCTGCGCTACAACCAGGCGCACATGGTCCTCACCTACTACGCCACCCCTGGCGCTATGCCGCTGGTGCTGGACAACCTGATCAGTGAGATTCGCCCGGCGTCGCAGCGTAAAGACCTGCTGCCGGTGTACGCATTCAACGCCGAGGGCCTTTATCTGCCCGGCGCAGCTGGCGGCAAACGGGCCAGCGACAGCAAAAAGCTGTCGCGCTGGCAGGACCTGCTGAAAAAAATGAAAAGCGAAGGCTTCGCCATCGGCGAAGGTTAGGAGAAGGTCATGTCACTACTCAAACAGCTCTTTCTGGCGATTTGTCTCTTCCTGGTGGTGGCCTTTACCGGCAGCTTTATTGCCGGTGTTGAGAGCTCGCGTGAGCAATTACTCAGTCAACTGCGCTCCCACGCTCAGGACGCCGCCACCGCGCTGGGGCTGTCGATGACGCCGCACGTCGACGATCCGGCAATGATCGAGCTGATGGTCAGCTCAGTGTTCGACAGTGGCTACTTCGCCAGCATCCGCGTGGTGCGCATCGACAACGGCGATGTGATCGTCGAACGCACCACCACCGGCATCAGCGAGCAGCCTGTGCCGGCCTGGTTCGCCAGCCTGGTCAACCTGCAACCCCAGGGCGGCGACGCCCTGATCATGCGCGGCTGGGAGCAAGCTGCCCGCGTCGAAGTGCTCAGTCACCCGCAGTTCGCCCTGGCCAAGCTGTGGGACAGCGCCCTTGGCAGCCTGGCCTGGCTGCTGATCTGCGGCCTGGTCAGCGCCATTCTCGGTGGCTGGTTGCTGCGCACCCAGCTACGCCCCCTGGACAACATGGTCAACCAGGCCGAAGCCATCACCCGCCGCGAATTCCTGACCACCCCGGAGATCCCCAGAACACCGGAACTCAAGCGCGTTGTACTGGCCATGAACCAAATGGTCGAGAAACTCAAAACCCTGTTTGCTGAAGAAGCCTCACGCAGTGAAAAACTGCGCGCAGAAGCCTATCAGGACAGCCTTACCGGCCTCGCCAACCGTCGCCTGTTCGATATTCACCTGGCAGACCGGCTGACTGAAAACGAACAGCATGCCGAGGGTTATTTGCTGTTACTGCGGGTCAACGACCTCGGCGGCCTCAACCAGCGCCTCGGCGGCCAACAAACCGATGCCCTGATCAGCGCTATTGGTGAATGCCTCAAACGCTTGCAGGCCCAGCACGGCAACTCCGACTGGCTGGCCTCACGTAACCGCGGGGGCGAGTTTTCCCTGCTGGCGCCCGGCCTGACCGGTGAAGACGCGGATCAATTGGCCATCGAACTCTGCACCAGCCTGGATAATCTTCGCCAAACGGGGGCCTCCGACTGCACGCCAGTGGCTCACCTGGGTTTGGCCGCATTCAAACAAGGCGAAACCGCCGGCAACGTATTTGGCCGCGCGGATCAGGCCTTGGCTCAGGCACAGAGCAACCCAAGCAAGCCCTGGGCACGGGTCGATGACTTCAACAGCTTGCCCACCCAGGGGCTACACGACTGGCGCACTTGGATCGATGCCGCCCTCAACCAGGGCAAGGTGCAGCTGTACTTCCAGCCGGTCGTCGAATGCGCCGCACCGCAGAACATTCTGCACCGCAAAGTTCTCGCCCGCTTGGTGGACCCGCAGGGCGAGGCCATTGCCGCCGGCCGTTTCCTGCCCTGGATCGAACGCCTGGGTTGGTTGGCGCGCTTTGACCTGGCCATGCTGGAACACAGCTTGCGCCACCTTAATCAGTATCCACAGCCGCTGGCCCTCAGCCTTTCGGCCGCCACCCTGCGCGAGCCTGCCAGCCTTGCTCGCCTGCTGGGCTTACTCAAAAGCAACCCACAGCACGCCAGCCTGCTGACCCTGGAAATCGACGAGCGCCACCTGCCGCCCGCAGCTGAACTGGAGCGCTTCAGCCAAGCCGTGCGCGAAACGGGTTATCAGTTGGGACTGCAACATTTCGGCGGCCGCTTCAGCCTGATCGGCAACCTGACCCATTTGGGCCTCGCCTACCTGAAGATCGACGGCAATTACATCCGTGCTATCGACCTAGAAAGCGACAAGCGTCTGTTTATCGAAGCCATGTTCCGCGCCACCAACAGCATCGACTTGCCGCTGATGGCTGAAATGGTGGAAACCGCTGGCGAACTTCATGCACTCAAGGAACTGGGCATCTATGCCGCCATGGGCCGCTTGATTGGCGCACCGACGCCTTGGCAAGGTTAAGCAAAAACAACCTGGGCAGGGGCTATAAAGCACCTGCCCAGGCGACAATTGAAACGTCAGAGCAAAAGCCCAGAGAGCCCTACTACACTAACCGTTAATCGTCAGCGGCCAACATAGTTGGAAAATCGGGAGTGAAACTAATCTCTTGATCAGTCGCTGACAGCCCATCCGGCGCACACGCTCAACGCCATATTCAGGAGCCCATACATGCGTCTATGGCAGTTGCAGTACGTTCTTGCCATCGCGGTCAGCGCAAATATTTCCATGCAAAACGCGAGGGCTGAAAACGGCGTCAGCGCAAACGAAGTGCGCATTGGCACTGTTAACGCCCAAAGCGGTCCAGCGGCAGGCTTAGGCACCGGCATCAACGTCGGGATCGAAGCTTACTTCAAGCGCGTGAATACAGCCGGCGGTATCAACGGCCGATCTCTGCGCCTAATAAGCAAAGATGACCGCTATGAACCCGCACACAGTGCAGCCCTCACCGAGGAGTTGATTGAGCGCGACAATGTCTTTGCACTTTTAGGCTTCCTTGGCACACCTACCTCAAGAGCGGCACTGCCCATCGCCCTACGAGCCCAAGTGCCCTACCTGTTCCCCGTCACAGGTGCCGAGTTCCTGCGCACGCCAGTAAGAAAATGGGTGTTCAATGTTCGCGCTTCTTATATTGATGAGACCGAAGCACTGATCGAGCGCCTAACCAAAGACCTGAAAATCAGCAAAATTGCTGTACTGATGCAAGACGACTCGTTTGGCGACTCGGTCAAAAGTGGCGTCACCGGCGCACTGAGCAAGCGCAAATTGAACATCCATGCAGAAGCACGCATTGCACGCAATTCAATGGATGTCACTGGCGCCGTTGCGAAATTAAAACAAGCCAAACCCGAAGCCATTGTCTTTGTCGGCACTTACAGACAACTCTCGGCAACCGTAAAAATGGCAAAATTCACGGGATTACAGGCGCGTTTCGTAACCGTGTCCTTTATTGGTACGGAACAATTCATTGCCAGTGCAGGTAACGATGGTGACGGGGTATTTATCACCCAAGTTATGCCCTCACCCCACGATGCCAGCCTGCCCATCGTCCGGCAGTACTTGGCTGACGTGCCCGCCAGCGATGTGGGCTACACCTCACTTGAGGGTTACATAAATGCCAATGTCTTTGTGCAAGCGCTCACCGCTGCCGGAGCAGAGCCAACGCGCGCCGCACTGGTCAACACTCTCAGCCATCTGCAGAGCGATATTGGCGGTTTTCCAGTAAGTTTCTCCCCGACCCACCATCAAGGTTCAAGTGCGGTGTACCTCACACGCGTAGAAGCTGGCAAAGCACTGCCAGTCAGCAACATGCGCTAACCCCTATCAAGGCGCGGCAAGTCAATCACGTAACGCACAAGCCGCAGACAGCCATCAACAAAAAGGCCCACCCTCGAAAAGGATGGGCCTTCTTATTTTCAAGCAACGTTAAGCGGCATCAACCTTGAGACTGCCGTCATTGAGCATGCCTAGAATCACACTCCCCTCGTTAGCGCCGGCACCATAACTAGCAAACAGATCCATATCTTGCAGCACGATAGTCTGCTCGGTCGAAGTAGCCGGGTCGACTGCCGATGTGGTGCTAACTTTGATCACTGTATCCAGCGCACCCAAGCCTCCGAGATTGGTAGTACTGATATCAATGAAGCTCAACAAATTACCAATATCGCCGGCCTGCCCCTGCTCCCCAACAAGCAACTGAGAAAGATCCAGACGATCACCTTGCGCATTACCACTGAAGTTATGAACAAAGCCCTGCACGGTGTCAGTGCCATTTTCTCCAGCCAGCCACTGGTAGGTGTCATGACCGCTGCCACCTATCAGCACGTCATTGCCTATTCCGCCAATTAAGAAATCATTACCGGCATCACCACTCAGCACGTCATTACCAGCCAGACCGGAAAGAATATTGGAGTTTGCATTACCGGTTAGTGTGTCACTTGAGTTCGTGCCAATTAGATTTTCTATACTGCTCAGCGTATCACTACCAGCACCGCCAGTATTCTGAGCATCTACAATCAGCAGACTGACACTAACACCCACACCGGACTCTAAATAACTCGCCGTGTCATTGCCATAACCGCCAGCCAAGGTGTCGTTACCAGCGCCGCCGTGCAAAAGGTCATTACCCTCGCCACCGTCAAGCACATCATTACCGACACCACCGATCAGAATGTCATCACCTCCGTTACCGTAAAGAGTGGCACCAGTGCTTCTCTGCGCGATCAATATCTCATTACGGAAACTACCATCTATATCGCCAGAGGTATCACGAGCGACATCGACAACGGCCGTTTCGCCACCTGACACCGTGTACTGAAATGATCCACCATTAGTACTTGTATCGCTAAAGTTAATCGTTGTGGGATCTACTAACCCACTAACCGTATCTGGTGCCACCGCTACAATTGCCGCAATGGCAAGCAGCATGCTGTTTGGCCCGGTGTCATTGGAAAGTAACGCCCATTTTGGAATCAAAATTGGATCAGGGCTCCCCGACACCGTAGGTGCATTGGTGATCACCAGATCATCACGCACCACCAACGGACCATCCGCAGGATTGATATGAACAGAGAGGGTCTTGCCAGCAGACATATCCCCATCATTATCAATCAGCGTGTAACCAATGCTTTCATTAACTGCCGCGCCGATAGTGCTCGGAGGGGTATAGACGAACGTACCGTCATCCATATTCACGGCAATTTTACCTCCCGCTGCCGTGGTCACTGTCAGCACATTAGTGCTGGTATTGAAGACACCATTGTTAGGACCACCACTGAAGGAGATCGAACCACCCGACGCAGGGTTGTAGGTGTACGTAGTAGTTCCTACCGTGATGTTGGCAATATAACCACCATCCGCTCCGAAGCTGCCGCCTTCGGTCAAACTTCCACTGAGCGGTGTGGCTTGGGCTGTAGCTACCAAGGTGGCGGTCAAGCCTGATAGATCAGTGACTACAATCGCATTGGTATTGGTATGACTTACACCGTCATAGGCCACAGGATTGAGCGCTGTAGCATCCACACCAGTCCCCATACCCAGTGAGTAGGCACGGACATTATTGGCATTGAGGAAATTGATCCAGGTTTGCTCCTCCGATGCATTATTGTCATTCCCGGTAATATCGTTGTAGGCTCCGGGCCAATCGGTCGCCGAGCCATTACTCGATGAGATGCCACCATCATCGCTAGGTGTATTTGGATAACCATCAGACAGGAAGTAGGCAACATTCTGCACCGTTGATCCTGTCAACTTACCACCGCCAACTTGACCATAAGCCGTAATAGCTTTAATCAGCGCATCATCATAATTGGTGTTGTTGGTTGGGTTTAGTGCCAGCAATGCCGCCTTGGCATCGGCCACAGTTACCCATACCTGTTGAATCGTGGCTGTGGTCGAGAACGACACCACACTGACCTTCACATTGCCCAAGGCATCGTACTGTTCAAGCAACTCAAGCAATGCATTCTTGGCCACTTGCATCCGCGTCAAACCACCAACACCCGACGGGTCGCCCATGCTCCCTGAGTTATCCAGCACAATCATCAGGTTGGTATCCGTACCCACCGCTGCCTGGCCGGTCTTAACGATATTGGCAGCAGTAGGCATGTCGTCATCGAAGGTGATGGTCAGCGTGCCCGTCGTGGTGCCGTTGTCGGCATCCTTGACGGTGTAGGTCAACGCAGTCGTAGCGTCGTTTTCGGTGTTGTCTCCAGTCAACCCGTTCAACGTTGCATGCAGCACGTTATCCACCAGCGTCACGGTGTAGGCGCCCGTGGTTGGGTTCACCACCACGGTGAACAGCGCGCCACGTGGGCCAGTGGCCGTCAGCGTATTGCTGCCAGCGTTCCAGCTGTAATTCACCGTTTCCTGACCGACCGTACCGCTGCTGCCATTCATCGCAGCGAAGTTAACGCTACCCGCACCATCAGCCCCAAAGCCAAAAGCCAGGGTGCCACTGAAGGTGGTTTCGTTGGCGTCAGGGTCTGGCGCTACCACCAAGTCCTCGGTGGTGCTCGCCGGGTTGCCGCCGACCAGACCATCGTCATCCACTGCCGCGGTGACTGCACCACCGGTTGGCACGTTGGCATCGGTGACAGTGAAGCTGGCAGCCTTGGTCACCGCATCGCCATCGGCGTCAGTCACGGTGAAAGTCAGGTTGTCGACGACTGGGTTGCTGTTATTCACCGCCGCGTCAGCCGTGTAGCTGTAGCTACCGTCCGCTTTGACTTTGATTACGCCGCTGCCAACATCGACCAGTTGCGAATACCCATCGCCACCAAAGGTCAGGCTGGTGCCATTGATATGACTGACACCTGCTCCATCGGCCCCTGCGACAAAGTCGAAGGTACCCACTTTGCTCGCGCCTTCCGCCACGCTTTGCACTGCCTCATCGGTTGCACTTGGAATGTCATCGACAATGTTGATATCCAGGTAGGCCGTGGTGGCCACATCGCCATCCACGTCCGAGGCATTTACCGCAAAACTCTCGCTCAGTAGATTTTCGCCGTTAGCGTTAGGGTGGCCCTCGTTGCTCAGCAGGGTGTAGCTGTAGCTCACCACGCCGCCGACAAAGCCGGTTATGGTTAGCGTGTTGCCGAGAGGGGTTGAAGTGGATTGCGGGACGCTGACGACGCCACCCACCACTACGTTTATACCGCCGACCGTCAGAGTGTTCAGCCCGTCCGGAGCCATGACACTGAAGGTTCCGTTGACGGTTGTGGATTGACTCTGATCCGAACCATTCGGCAGCAGGTCATCCTCGTCCACCGTCTTCTCACCACCCTGGACGTTCAAACCATTGATGGTCACGCGGTCATCGACGCCAGTGATGGTAATCGTCAAGGTCGCTGGCGAAGGGTCGCCATCACTGTCAGTCAAGGTGTAGTTGAACACCTCGTCTATATGCTGGCCATCCAGCAGCCCCTGAACCGCAGGATCGGCATTGGCCAAATCGTAGGTCCAGGCACCGGTATTGCCGTTGTACACCAAGGTGCCATGGGCTCCGATCAAGCTGGAAAAACTCACTGAGCCCGGTACGTCGGTGCCGACGGTGTCATTGCTCAGCACATTGCCGCTAACCGTGTCGGTATCCTCGGTAATGCTGGCAAGGTCCTTGACGGCCGATGGCACGCTGTCGGTAATGCATATGGTCAGTGTGGCACTGGACGGATCGCCATCCGCATCGACCACGGTGTAAGTGAATAGGTCCTCGGAGTCATCGGCAATATTCGCTGGCGCGGTGTAGGTGTAGTGACCGTCGCTGAACATCTCCAGAGTACCGCCCAGCTCGGTATGTAGAGGCCCGGAGGTACCACCTACCAGAACAGCAACCACCGTATCGCCATCCGCATTGACGTAACTAATCTGGGTCACTTTAAGTGGGCTATCCGCGCCCGAGGCATCCACATCGGTCGCACCGCCAGGCCCTGCATCCGTGATCACATTGCCTTGCAACGGTGTAACTACCACCGTGCCCGACAGGGCCGCAGAGAGATCATTGGCATCATCGACCAGCACTGCACCCTCACCTGCATTGGCCACCTGTCCAAGCGCAATTTCTGCCGACGAGTCAGGAGTGTCATCGGGAGTCTCAATACCGACAGACACTACATCGATGTGATTGTCGGCGATGAATTGTTGCCAGTCTGACAGGACACCTGCCGAAGCCGCTGGATTAGGCTCACCATCCGAGAGGAAGTAGACCTTCTGCTCGTAGCCAGGCAGGTACTCGGAGTCCAATGGGTTCAGCTCATGACTGATCTCATCGGTAGCCAGTACCAGAGCATCGGCATAGTTGGTAATACCGCCCGCCGTCATCGCCGAAATGGCAGCTTTGGCATCTGCCGCATTAGTGCCTTCGTACACCACGCCAGCATTGGTGTCGAAATCGATCACCTTGATTTTCAACTGAACGCCCAAGGCAACATAGCTGTCGATCAGATTGTTCAGTGCAGTCTGCGCCAGCGTCATACGGTCGTTGGTAGACATGCTGCCCGACGAGTCCAGCACCAGAGTCAAGCTGACTGGAGCCAGGCTACCTTCTGTGGTGCAGGCCTCATTGTTATGGGCTTGCGGCACGTCGTCCTCAACCGTAATGCTAAAGCCACCCCGCAGCACCACAGGGTCGCCATCGCCATCAGTGGCCTGGATGATGCTGGAGAGATCAATGCTAAGCGGCTGATCATCATTGGTATCACCTGGTAGCGCATGATCCAGCTGCCCCAGCAGGGTGAAGATGTAGTTGCCATGCTCATCAAGGCTAAAGGTGAAAACGTCATAGCCGTCATAATCTGATCCAGCAGCAACGCTAGCGGTCAGGACATTGCCATCTATCTGGTAAGTCACCTCATGCCTTGCGGAGTACAGGTCAGGCAGGCCCTTAGTGCTATCCACCAAGCTGAACTCGCCAGGGCCATCGGCGCCAAAGCTGACCAAGCCGCTGACCGAACCGGTTGCGACAGTGCCGACGCCATCATGATCATCAATACCCAGCGGCAGGTTGTCCTCATCCACGGTGGTATCGCCAGTCGCAGCAACATCCAACTGGATAGGCACATCGTCCTGCACGTCGATCACGAAGCTGCCGGTATGGAAACCACCCAGCAATGGGTCGCCGTCACCATCAGTGGCTGCCAGCACACCAGAGAAGTCGATAGGCAGGCCAGAGCCGTCACTCAGCAGTTCGCCGTCATTGCCATCGGCTAGCGGATGATCAATCGGACCCAGCAGGGTGAAGGTATAACTACCATCACCATTCACCTGCAGGCTGAAGACGTCAGAGTCGCCAGCCTCGGTGGCGGTGACATAGCCTACCAGCGCACCGCCTACCATGTGGAATTGCAGTGCTTCGCCGCCGGATTCAAGGCCTTGAGCGGTTAGCGAATCGATTGCTGCCTGAGCAGCAGCCGTCGGAACGGCGTCATCGTCATCACCAACCACAGCGCGGATATCAATCAGGCTGAACTCGCCAGGACCGTCAGCGCCAAAATTGACCAAGGCCGCCAAGGCGTGGGGGCCACCAGTGACTGTCAGGGTTTGCGAAGCATCATCGTTGCCGTCAAAAGGCGTCTCCTCCCCAGCAGACAAGACCAGGGCATCTTCGTTAACTGTGCCGCCGACAACGAGACACCCTCCCTCGCGACCCGCCAACACAGGGACGTCATCTTCAACATTGATTACGAAAAGGCCGCTATTTTCAGGGTCAGCAAAGCCAGCAACCGGATCCCCATCAAAGTCGGTGGCGGTCAGCAGATGGGTAAAATCAATGCCATAGGCACCAGTTTCCGTCTGCAAATACTCGCCGTCATAACCATCCATTTGCGGATGATCAAGCTGCGCCTGCAGAGTGAAAGTAAAGTTACCATCGGCATAGACCACCAGGGTAAATACCGGGTAGCCACCCTCACCGCCTACCGAGGCGGTAAGAGTGGTGTACTGCAACTCGCCATCGACTACTTCAGTCGTGACGGTGTAACTCAGTTTATTACTCGCTGATGCCAAACCTTGCGCAGCCAAAGCTGCAGCAGCTGCTTCACTATCGACCAAACCAAAGGTGCCAGGACCGTCGGCACCAAAATTGACCAGATAGCCTAGCGACAGCACGTCTTCATTTAGACTGCTAATGGTGACAGTTTGCGCGCGATCATCATCAACGCCGAGCCCATCACTGTCCTCATTATTACCCTCATATGGTGCATCTAGTACTAAGCCTGGCGACACGCTAAACAGTTGCGCACCATCATCCTCAGAGGATATTTGGGTAAGTGCATCTTCATGAACCACACCCACAATTCGATTAAAACAGTGCTGACCTTGCGGCCCTTCCGCAGAGGTTACGACACTCACGGTTGAGACGTTATCGCCCGCAGGCTCCTCATCGCAGTTATCTGCCAACTCCGGAGTATCATCATCAACGCTAACAGTAAGCACGCCTGTGGCGGGTGTGCCATTGCCGTCGGTGATGGTGTAAGAGAAGGTTAAATTCAGCTCGTCTTCTGTGCCTGGCAACGAATGGTCCAGCGGTAAATACAGATCTAACTGATAAGTCCCAGTAACCAGATCATTGACCAACTCCAGCACCAGCTGATCAGGCCCTTCAGGGTCTGGATTATCCCTGAACACCTGCAAGCCCAAACCAGAGTTAACCACTGTCAAAGATTGCCCATGGGACGTGACCGCAGATAAGTCAGGGGGACTCCACGTAAATGTGCCGACGCCATCGACACCGAAGCTGTAGCCCAAATTTCCAGATGAAGAACTAGGCGTTGCAGAGGCGTCTCCTGGGCCACCTTCGATGCCGCCAGCCAGCCCACCACCATCTTCATCAACATCGGCCGCAGCGCTGCCTCCAATCGGGGCATTTTCGACAGCTGCAGGCGCATCTAAATCAGCCGCTTCCGCAACACGAAACTCGGGAGCAGAGCCTATCGGCCCCGTGGGGTAACCAATAGTCGGATCAACCGTTTCACCGGTTTCCCCCAGCAACACGAACGAGTGTCCACCGCCGGCACCACCCGCACCACCTGCACCACCGCCTCCTGGGCCTGCGGCAGTAGCTTCAGAGTGCTGCGTTGGGTCGACGCCAGCTTCGATAGCCGCTTGCAGTTTTTCGACATCCGTCAGCTCTTGCTGGCTGGGCGCCACTGGCGTGGCCTCGGCCGGAGCATCGCTTGCCCCATCTGATCGTGCCTGGACCAGCAACTGGCTATCAAGCATCTGGGTACTGTCACGCCCCAAGGTCAACTCGCCACCGCCTGAGAGCGCGACGGCCACGGAGCCGTCGACGCCAGTGACCAATTGCTCGCCAGCAAACACACGATCACCGTCCGTTAGAAGTCGGCGCGTTCCGTCGCTAGCGACTGCGTAAACCTCGCCTACTACTTGTCTGACGACACCGATCAACGTAGCCATGAGTCCATCCTCCGCAAAACCGCGGCCGACCACCGTCGGCACCTGCTCAAAAGATCAATGCACCCGCCAAATCCGTAGGAATACGTACAACTCACCAACCCGAGGCCTTGCTGCAATAACGAAAAAAATACCGCGACAATAAAATGTCGCCAAAACGTCACTGCAAAAACCCTCTAAACGGTCACTTGCCCTTTCCCTACTACGGGTCTCACCGACCACCTAATCCTTACCACGCCCCGCTACAAACCACGGACAACGTGATCTCGAGTTAAAACAATGTGCTGCTTTACGCCGAGTGCATAAGATTTTTTCGGCATAGCGCTTGTTACAAAGTTTTCTTAGGAAGACGAAAAGATGTTCTTAGCTGTGTAGTTACAAGCCTGAATCAGCTGAACAGGCAAAATCGTCAATTACTTGGCGACAGGAATAAAACAGCATCCAAGGAGATCGACTTCATGCGCCGTCCGAACCTTTTCTGCAGCAGTATCGTGCTCGCCATGAGCTGCACGCCTGCCCATGCCATGACCCTGACCGAGGCGATTCAAAGCACGGTAGAGAACCACCCGCAGATCCAGGCCAGCCAAAACGCTCGTCTGTCTGCCGACGAGGAAGTCAAAGTGGCCAAAGGTGGCTACCTGCCGAGCGTCGACGTGCTCGCGGGTTACGGTCGGCAGAACTCCGACACCCCCAGTACCCGCGGCTTGTCGCCAGGCAGCCACAACAAAGAAACACTGACCTACGGCACCTCAGAGCTGCGCCTACGGCAAATGTTGTTTGACGGTTTCAACACACCCAACGAAGTGGCCCGCACTGAGGCGGTCGTTAACTCGCGGGCCTACTACACCCTCGGCACCGCCGAGGCGCTGGCCTTGCGCACCATCGAGGTGTACCTCGACGTGCTCAAGCGTCGCGAAATGGTCACCCTGGCCACCAACAACTTGCAGGCGCACTTGCGCATGCATGACCAGATCCGCATGCGTAGCGACCAGGGCGTGGGCCGCACGGCCGACTCGGACCAGGCCGAAGCGCGCTTGGCCTTGGCACAGAACAACCTCTACACCGAGCAGGTCAACTTGGCCGATGCCGAGGCCAGTTTTCTCAGCGTTACGGGTCGCCCAGCAGATGACCTAGCGTCCCCGGCCAGTATCAAAAGCGCCATGCCGAGCGACATCAACAGCGCCCGCCAAACTGTGGCCAGCAACAACCCACTGCTGAAATCCGCGCAAGCCGATGTACAGGCCGCCGAGAAGCAATACGAGTCGGCCAAATCCCCTTTCTACCCGCGTTTCGATGCCGAGCTGGCCACCAACGCGGATAACGATGTCTCAGGTGAAAATGGTCATTCCAACGGCTGGCGTGCCGGTGTATCGATGAACTACAACCTGTTCAACGGCATGCGCGATAAAGCTCGCCTGCAGTCATCGGCCTACAAGATCAACGAGGCCATGGATATCCGTAACAACGCCCTGCGCGAACTCAACGAGAACCTTGCCCTGGCCTGGAACGCCATGGACAACGCCCGCCTACAAACCCCAAAAGCCCGTGACTATGCCGATTACTCCGCACGTGTTCGCGAGGCCTATCAACAGCAATTCACTCTTGGCCAGCGCACCCTGCTGGATCTGCTCGACAGTGAAAACGAACTGTTCACCGCCAACCGTCGCTACACCGAGGTGCGCTACACCGAAGAGTTCTCCATGTACCGGGTAATCGCGGCCACCGGCGCTCTGCTGAAGCAACAGAACATTGTCGTACCCACGGAGGCCGTTGCCCTCAGCGATGTGCAAAACCAAGCCAGCCTGCCGGAGATGAAGTAACGACCGGCTCAAGCGCAAGACGCCGGCGCGCGGTATCCCACGAGACGCAACACAGCATCAGCTCTGCCGTCCAATCGGCCGGGAAACGCAGTACAAAGGAGTAGTTGCCATTGACGACCATGGAGCGGCCTGGACCGGTGGGCGATCCGCGGCTTAGCCACGATGATCCGCTGCTGGATGGCCTATTGATCCTCTGCAGGCTGCACGACTGTCCAGCCAGTCGTGCCAGCCTGACTGCCGGCTTGCCCTTGCCCGAGCAACGCTTGTCAGCAGAGCTGCTGCCCCGCGCTGCTGCCCGTGCCGGCTTGCAGGGCCGCTTATTGCGGCGTGAACTGAGCGCCATCTCCAGCCTGAACTTGCCCGTATTGCTGCTGCTTAAAAACGGCCGTAGCAGTGTTTTGAGCCGTTGGGGCGACAATCAGCAAGCCTTGGTACTGCCCTGCGAGACCGATGGTGGCGAGCAGTG
>NKIE01000602.1 GCA_002256055.1 Pseudomonas sp. PGPPP3
CAGCACGGCACCATGACCATGATCCGCCGCAGCGTGATGGACGAGCTGAAGTGGGCCGACTGGACCATCTGCGAAGATGCCGAGCTGGGCTTGCGCGTGTTCGAGAAAGGCTACTCCGCCGCCTACGCCCACCAGAGCTTCGGCCGCGGGCTGATGCCGGACACCTTTATCGACTACAAGAAGCAGCGTTTCCGCTGGGCCTACGGCGCCATTCAGATCATGAAAGGCCACGCCCGCAGCCTGTTCCTCGGTAAAGACTCAAAACTGACCCGTGGCCAGCGCTACCACTTCGTGGCCGGCTGGCTGCCGTGGATCGCTGACGGCCTGAACATCTTCTTCACCATCGGTGCGCTGCTCTGGTCGGCGGCAATGATTATCGTGCCGCAGCGGGTCGACCCGCCGCTGATGATCTTCGCCATCCCGCCGTTGGCGCTGTTCTTCTTCAAATTCGGCAAGATCTTGTTCCTCTACCGCCGCGCCCTGGGCGTTGGTCTGTGGCGCTCGATCCAGGCCGCAGTGGCCGGCTTGGCGCTGTCCCACACCATCGCCAAGGCGGTGCTGTACGGCGCCTTCACGGAGACCATTCCGTTCTTCCGCACGCCGAAGATGGCCTCCAACCACGGCATCATGGTGGCACTGGCAGAAGCCCGCGAAGAGGTGTTCATCATGCTTCTGCTGTGGGGCGCGGCCCTGGGCATCGGCCTGGTGCAGGGTTTCCCCAGCGCCGACGTGAAGTTCTGGGTCGGTATGCTGCTGGTGCAGTCGTTGCCGTACCTGGCGGCCCTGATCATGGCGCTACTGTCGTCCATGCCACCGGCTAAAAACGGCACTGAAGCCAGCCAGGCCTAAGCCTGCGCAACAGTACAAACGGCGGCCAATTGGCCGCCGTTTTGCTTTACCATGGCCGCCTTTTCGCCATTGCTCACTGCGGAGTCGTCATGTCCACCCTCTCCCCCACCCTGGAACTGGCCTGCGACCTGATCAGTCGCCCTTCGGTCACCCCACTGGATGCCGACTGCCAGGCGCTGATGATGAGTCGCCTGCAGGCCCTGGGCTTTGCCATCGAACCGATGCGCATCGAGGACGTGGACAATTTCTGGGCCCTGCATGGCACTGACGGCCCGGTGCTGTGCTTTGCCGGCCACACCGACGTAGTGCCCACCGGCCCGCTGGAGGCTTGGCAGTATCAACCCTTCGACGTACGCATCGACGAGCAGGGCATGCTCTGCGGCCGTGGTGCCGCTGACATGAAAGGCAGCCTGGCGTCGATGATCATCGCCGTTGAGCGTTTCGTCAGTGAGTACCCAAACCACAAGGGCAGCATCGCCTTCCTGATCACCAGCGACGAAGAAGGCCCGGCCCATCACGGCACCAAGGCCGTGGTCGAGCGTCTGCAAGCGCGCAACCAGCGCCTGGACTGGTGCATTGTCGGCGAGCCGTCGAGCACCACCCTGGTCGGCGACATGGTCAAGAACGGCCGCCGTGGTTCCCTCGGCGCTACCCTCACAGTGCGCGGCCTGCAAGGTCACGTGGCCTACCCGCAACTGGCGAAGAACCCGATCCACCTGGCCGCCCCGGCCCTGGCCGAACTGGCCGCCGAGCACTGGGACGACGGCAATGCCTTCTTCCCGCCAACCAGCTTCCAGATTTCCAACCTGAATGCCGGCACCGGCGCGACCAACGTCATCCCTGGCGAGTTGAAAGCGGTGTTCAACTTCCGCTTCTCCACCGAGTCCACCGTTGAAGGCCTGCAACAGCGCGTTGCTGCCATTCTCGACAAACATGGCCTGGACTGGCACATCGAC
>NKIE01000603.1 GCA_002256055.1 Pseudomonas sp. PGPPP3
TCTGCATTTAAGTTTGAATCAGAACCTGAGGATGACGACTTCAACTATTTGCATGTCGAATCCCTTTTGGATCAAGCATCCGATCTGCTAGATCGGGGAATCAAAGAGAGGGCGATGTGGGATGATCTCGGAGCGCGCGCTTTCAATAACGAACTTCAAGTCAGAGAGTTTTTCGAACTTGACCAAATCCACCTGAGAGAAGAGCAATCTGGAATCTACGACGTAAGCTGGAAACAAAGCCAAGCAGAGCATTTCGCACTTTATATAGAAGGCTTATACAGTGACTCGCTTTTAAGAGTCACCCAAAATATGCTCAATTACTATTTTTCGCCAGAAAAAATAATAGAACAATCTGGCCATTCACAGCGATCCGCCTGGGTGTCAGGACTGGTTTCTTATACTTTTGATGGACAGGACTTCGCTGGGTATACGAATCCCACGTTTGACGGCAAACAACAAACTGTTGCAGATCATCTTTTCGAATCGGCAGTAGGCCAGTCTTATTACAATCTTAAGTTAACACGCGATGATTATTATCAACGCTCCGTTGTTCATGAAGCCAGCGTAACATCAACCAATTCTCGAAAAGAAGGATGGGAGGCCAAAAGAGATTGGGATTTCGCAAATGTCGCATTTCAACGCGAACGAACCTTGGTGGCTCGCAAGTTGCAAGAGATTAGATCGGCTGCAACGGTAAGCGACGATGGCATTCTTAATTTGCGCAAAAGGATGAATTCAATTCAACGCCGATTCTCCAAGGATTTCCGAGATGCGCTTGCGCGTCTATTTGCAGCAAGACGGGGTTTAAAAGCAGTCTATGGTTATGATCTTCCGATGCCGTCTGCTGGCTCGATTGACTATTTTGATGATTGCCTTTTATGGGCACGGCAGGCGACTCAATGGATGGTAAGGTTTTCAGGCATAGATCAACATATCGCACTTCCCGTATCTATCAAATCAATTGCGGGCGCTAACTGGAATAGAGGAGTCCAAACTGGTGAGTGGGAAGTCGACTTTGATTTCCCCTTCCCCTCTATGTGCTTTCCTCGATTACGCGGAATCTCAGTTTTTGTTGTCACGAAACGAAACAAGGATTTTGTATGGCAAGTCGCAGTTCTTCCCCCACCAAAGGGACGTACTCGATTTGATGGAAAGCATGAACATTGGGGCGTTCAGTCTCATACCCCTTCAAGCGTAAGTGCGAGAGTCCGAGATCGAGACGCAATACGCGATCCCGATGTGGTTGGATCCCAGTCACTACATAATTGCAGTCCTGTTGGACGCTGGAAAATTAAAATCTTAGGGTCTATCCCAAGTGTCGACACTTTTAATTGCATCGATGATATAGTTTTGGATTTACACATAGCTTTCCGACAATTCCAAGAAAATAGTCATGGAGGCAATAAATGACGGACGACGAACCGCAGGCACCAGACACCACTGAGGATCAGGGACAGGGACCGGATCCAGAATGGCACGACACGAGGACGGATTTCGACACGGCCCTTCCAGATCCTGAACCATTAGTGTGTGAAGCTTCTCAGCTCAACTCAAGAGCTACTGGAGGCGACATCCTTGAAAGTATGCGGAGTAACGCTCAAGCTGAAGCCTCAAATAAAATTGCTTTTGAGTCCGTTAGCGCAGCTCTAGAAATTTCTTTTGAATCTGCAATTGCACGTGAAAAATCAAAGCTTTCGATTAACTGCGAAGATACATTAGGCATATCGACACCTAATGCTGGAGAGAGAATCTCGCCATGGATGGTTTCATCTGACGCTAGTAGTGCTTATGCTGGATGCATG
>NKIE01000604.1 GCA_002256055.1 Pseudomonas sp. PGPPP3
CGCCTCTGACCTCGGCTTCGAGGTCGGCATTCTCGGCGGCTCGGTTGCCTCCTTGCAGGTATTGGCCGCGCCGGACTTTGCCTTGATCAGCCTCAGCGAGTTTGTCGAGCAGGCCACGCGCATCGGTCGCGTCGCCCAGCTGCCGGTGATCGCCGATGCTGATCATGGCTATGGCAATGCGCTCAATGTGATGCGCTGCGTGGTCGAACTGGAACGCGCCGGCGTCGCCGCCCTGACCCTGGAAGACACCCTGCTGCCGGCCCAGTTCGGGCGTAAATCCACCGACCTGATTGGCGTCGACGAGGGCGTCGGCAAGCTGCGTGCGGCACTGGAGGCACGAGTCGACAGTGAACTGGCGATCATCGCCCGCACCCATGCCGGCGTGCTGGCGGTTGAGCAGGTGATCGAGCGCACCAGCGCTTATCAGCAGGCCGGCGCTGATGCCATCTGCCTGGTGGGCGTGCGCGACTTCGAGCACCTGGAGCAGATTGCCGCTCATCTGCGGGTGCCCTTGATGCTGGTGAGTTACGGCAATCCGGCGCTGCGCGACGATGCGCGTCTGGCCAGTCTCGGTGTGCGCATCGTGGTCGATGGCCATGCCGCTTATTTCGCCGCAATCAAGGCCACTTACGACTGCCTGCGCCAGCAGCGCCAGTTGGCCGGCGGCAATGACCTGAGCGCTTCGGAGTTGGCGCACAAGTACACCCAGCCCGAGGACTACTTTGTCTGGGCGCGCGAATTCATGGATGTGAAAGAGTAGGCGCCGGGCTTGTAAAAGGTCGCCAGTGCGCCCATACCTGAACCTTCACAGGCACTCAGTGGGAGAACAGCATGGCAGGCGGTTGGGCCAGTGACGGGGCGGTGCAGGAGCAAATCGACAGCAGCATCGAGGACGCCATCCAGCGCGCCCGCAGCCAGCTGCCGACGGGCGAAAGCCTGAGCCATTGCGCCGAGTGCGAGGCGCCCATCCCCGAGGCGCGGCGGGTAGCGATCCGCGGCGTGCGCCTGTGCGTTAGCTGTCAGGCGCAGTTGGATCAGCAGCAATCCGTGAGCGCTGGCTACAACCGCCGCGGCAGCAAGGACAGCCAACTGCGCTGAGTTGCGAGGTGATTGAGCGGCAGCTGTTCTGGCTGTGGGATTTCCACGCATCAAAGCTGTGGCGGCCATCGGTCTTGACTGACTGGTCAGGCGCGGATGTCGTCGTTAGTATTGTTAGTCTGCTAACTATGAGTTGGGTACCTGTCCGTGCCAACGCGTCATCAGCCCACCTTGGGCATCCTGCTGATTCTGGCGGCCGGGTTGTTGCTGGCCAGCCAGGATGCTTTGTCGAAGTCGCTTACGGCGGTGTATCCCTTACTGCTGGTGGTGTGGCTGCGCTACCTGTCGCAGAGCGTGCTGATGCTCGCCCTGTTTGCACCGCGCATGGGCCTTAACCTGCTGCGCACCCAGCGACCGTGGTTGCAGTTGGCGCGTGGCCTGAGCCTGGTGGCCATCACCTTGCTGTTCTACAGCGCGCTGCGTTTTATCCCCCTGGGTGAGGCCACGGCGGTGATCTTTCTCGCGCCGTTGGTGGTTATCGTGCTCTCGGCCACCTGGCTGAAAGAGCACATCAGTCGCGGCCTGTGGTTGTCGGTCGGCGTTGGCCTGCTCGGCGTGCTGCTGATCGTGCGGCCCGGTGGTGCGCTGTTTACTCCGGCCATCCTGTTGCCCTTAGGTGCGGCGTGCTGCTTTGGTCTGTATCAGTTGCTGACCCGGCGCCTGAGCAGCACCGATCACCCAGCGACCAGCAACTTTCTCTCC
>NKIE01000605.1:0-638 GCA_002256055.1 Pseudomonas sp. PGPPP3
CATCCTCGATCCGGCTGACGTGATGGGGCGCGACTACCCCACCGAGACATTCCGCGTGCTGAAGCAACGAGAGATGAACACCAAGGGCGTTGGCGAGTACCTGACCCGCCGTCTGGTGCTTGAGGCCTTCGATCGACTGCAAGCAGGAACCCTGCACTGATGCTCACGCACCTGAAGCTGGAGAACTTCAAGATCTGGCGTAGCACCGGGCCCACACCGCTGGCGCCCATCACGCTGCTGCTGGGCACCAACTCGTCGGGCAAGTCCAGCCTCATCCAGAGCCTGTTGCTCATCCGTCAGACGGTCAAAAGCGACGACCCCAGCCTGGATCTGAACCTGGGCAGCCCGGATGCTGGCGACACCGTCACGCTCGGCCAGTTCCGCGACGTGCTGTGCCGCCATGCAGCCGCCACGGAGACGCTGGCGGACAACCAGTTCGGCATCGAGTTCCGCTGGAACCCACCGGGCGCAGGCAGTGACTCGACGCTGTTCTCCGCGCAGTACGGTATGGGGCCGGGCGGCAGTGCCGAACTACGCCGCCTGCGCCTGGGTGCCGACGGGCAGGGCTTCACCGTCCAGCGGCGCAAGCCCGGCATCTACCGGCTGTCACTTGGCAGCAAGGCGCGGTGCGTTCGACA
>NKIE01000605.1:648-1797 GCA_002256055.1 Pseudomonas sp. PGPPP3
CTTGGCAGCAAGGCGCGGTTCGTTCGACAAGGTGCTGAGTACAGGCCCGAGCGGTCCTTCGCCTTCTCTGCCTCGACGCTGAACCAGTTAGAGGAAGCCGGGGACGCCATCCGGTCCGTCGGCCCGTCGCTTCTGGACGAGCTCAGCCGCATCATCTACCTGGGTCCGGTGCGGCTGCTTGCGCGGCGAGACTATGTGTGGGCGGGCCGCATGCCAGCCCACATCGGTGACGACGGTGCACGTGCCGTGGACGTGCTGATCGCCAGCGGCGTGGCCCATCAGGCCGCCACCAAGCGCAAGACGGCGTTGCCTGCGGACGCGCACCTGTTCCGCGACGCGATCGAATGGCTGAAAGCCATGAACCTGGCGGAGGGCCTGGCTGTGCGCGCCCTGGGCGGCTCGTCTCGCTACGAGCTGATGGTCTTGCACAACGGCGAGACCATCAACCTGAAGGACGTGGGCGTGGGCGTTTCGCAGGTCATTCCGGTCATCGTGGCGGCGCTGTTTGCCCAACCCGGGCACATCGTCATCGTGGAAGAGCCGGAGAGCCATCTGCACCCGCTGGCACAGGCCAAGCTGGCGGAGCTGTTTGCCGGGATCAGCACCGCGCGCGGCGTTCAGTTCATCGTCGAGACCCACTCAGAACACCTGTTCCGTCGCATGCAGACGCTGATCGCCCGCCAGGACGTCAAGCCCGGCCAATCGGCGATGTACTTCGTTGAACGAGATGGTCCAGCAGCAAAGCTGCGCGCGCTGACGATCGACGACTACGGGCGCGTAACGAATTGGCCCGATCAATTCTTCGGCGATGCCCTGGGCGAAACCCGTGAGCAGGCCAAGCTGATGTTCGAACGGCAGGCGAAGGCGCGGGAATCATGAAGCCGCGATATGTGGTTGACACCAACGTATTGATAGCGGCCAGTGCGGGACATCCCGTCAACCCGACGGACATCGATGCAACACCCGACGATCCGTTGCTTCGCACCAAGGTCTGGCAGTGGCTTGATGAATTCCATTCAAGTCCCACGCGCTTGGTGCTGGATCTGGGCGGGGAGATATTCGGCGAGTACTGCCGCAAACTCGGATTCAACGACTTTGGTCGCCAAGTCGTCATTGATAAGTGGAGTAGGGTCGCAGTCGACGATGTCG
>NKIE01000606.1 GCA_002256055.1 Pseudomonas sp. PGPPP3
TGCCGACATTCGGGCGAAACCCATCGGAATCAATCACGGGACACAACCTCGTAAACGCATGTTTCTGCATTGTTCCACAAAGCCCGTGAATCCAGCAAACGCGCGCCCGTCCGCATTGGAGGCCGGCCACAAAAGTGGTTATCCTGAGCACCCTTTCAGCCCTCCCCAGCAAGGTGCCCCCTGTGCGTTTGGCTTTATTCGATCTGGACAACACCCTCCTGGCCGGCGACAGCGACCACGCCTGGGGCGACTACCTGTGTGAGCGCGGGATTCTCGACGGCATCGCCTACAAGGCGCGCAACGATAATTTCTACCAGGACTACCTGGCCGGCCGCCTGAACATCACCGACTACCTGAACTTCAGCCTGGAAATTCTCGGCCGTACGGAAATGGCCCAGCTTGACCAGTGGCACCGCGAGTTCATGCGCGACTGCATCGAGCCGATCATCCTGGCCAAGGGCGAGGCGCTGCTGGCCAAGCACCGCGAAGCGGGCGACCAGTTGCTGATCATCACCGCCACCAACCGCTTCGTCACCGCGCCGATTGCCGCACGCCTGGGCGTCGACACCCTGCTGGCCACAGAATGTGAAATGGCCGACGGCCGCTACACCGGGCGCACCACGGACATCCCGTGCTACCAGGGCGGCAAGGTCACCCGCCTGCAGCGCTGGCTGGCGGAGAACGACCGCAACCTGGGCGACAGCTACTTCTACAGCGACTCGCGCAACGATTTGCCGCTGTTGGAGCAGGTCAGCCACCCGGTAGCCGTCGACCCCGACGACACCCTGCGCGCCACTGCCACAGAACGCGGCTGGTCGGTGATCTCGCTGCGTTAACAGCAGCACCAACAAAAACGCCGCCTGATCAGGCGGCGTTTTTGTTTAATCCAGAGCTTACGCCGGCTTGGCGCCCATCAGGCCCATGATGGTCAGCAGCAGCACCACGATCAGCCCGGCGTAGGCAGCGGTAATGCGCAGCAAAGATGCCGGCGCGGGCGAACCGGCCAACGCCTGCCAGGCGGCCAGGCGACCGGCCAGCAACAGACCCAACACCAGCACAGCCAAAAACAGCACGCTACTGGCCAGCAACCAAGTCTGGCCCAGGGGCCAACCGACCAGATTGACCAACACCCAGCCGCTGACCGGCAGGCTCAGGGCCAACACGCCCAGCAGCGGCAGGCTGATCATCCGGGTACGTTGCAACTTGCGTTGCAGCACGGCCGCATCGCCGCCGCGATTGGCCTTCCACAACATAAAGATGTGCGCCAGCAGGCCCAACAGCAGCAACAGGCCGGGCAGGCTGTGGGCGATTTTCAGCAGCAGGTAGTTATCCATAGGAGCAAATTCCGTAATGAGGTGGTGCTTGTGCAGGAGCCAGCGTGCTGGCTCCTGCCGATAGAGGGCTTAGCCTAGAAACAGCTTATAGGCCGGGTTTTGCGTTTCATCCCAGTAGGGATAGCCAATGGCATCCAGCGCCGCCGGGATCAGGTGGCGTTCCTCGTGAGGCACTTGCAGGGCCGCCAACACACGACCATCGGCAGCGCCGTGGTTGCGGTAGTGGAACATCGAGATGTTCCAGCGACCACCGAGTTTTTGTAAGAAATTAAACAGCGCACCCGGCCGCTCCGGGAACTCGAAGCGGAACACGCATTCGTCCGGCACCGCTGCCGCATGACCGCCGACCATGTGACGAATATGCAACTTGGCCAGTTCGTTGTCGGTCAGGTCGAGCACCGGAAAACCTTTGTCCTGCAACTCAGCAACCAAGGCCGCGCGCGGGTCGGTGTCCGGATGGGTC
>NKIE01000607.1:0-779 GCA_002256055.1 Pseudomonas sp. PGPPP3
CGGCCTGCCGCGGCCGATCCTGCCGGTCAGCGTCGGCCAACTGGATGAGCCCAGCGCGTTCTTCTACCTGACCCCGGAACCCGGCTGGTTTGGTGGCCAGGACAAGCGCGGTGCTTCGCCAACCCTGGTGCGTCTACTCGACGCCCTGGCGGCCGACGCCAGCCTGGACGCGCAAATCGTGCCGGTCAGCGTGTTTTGGGGACAGACCCCGGCCAGCGAATCCAGCCCATGGAAGCTGCTGTTCGCCGACAGCTGGGCGGTCACTGGGCGCCTGCGCAAGCTGTTGAGCATTCTGATTCTCGGCCGCAAGACCCGCGTACAGTTCTCCACGCCGCTGCAACTGCGAGAACTCGTGGCCCAAGACAAAGGCCAGGAGCGTACCCGGCGGATGGTCCAGCGCCTGTTGCGAGTGCATTTCCGCAACCAGAAAGCCGCGGTCATTGGTCCGGACATTTCCCACCGGCGCAACCTGGTCAAGGGCCTGATCCACGGCCCGCAAGTGCGCCAGGCGATTCTCGACGAAGCCGAGCGCAGTCAACTGCCATTGGAAAAAGTCGAAGCCCAAGCCTTGCGCTATGGCAATGAGATCGCCTCGGACTACGCCTACACCGCCATCCGCTTCCTCGAAGTGGTGCTCAGCTGGTTCTGGAACAAGATCTACGACGGCATCAAGGTCAACAATATCGAGGGTGTACAGGAAGTGGCCCACGGCCACGAGGTGATCTATGTGCCCTGCCACCGCAGCCATATCGACTATCTGCTGCTGTCCTACCTGCTAT
>NKIE01000607.1:815-1797 GCA_002256055.1 Pseudomonas sp. PGPPP3
GGTTGGCAGCTTGCTGCGCCGCGGTGGCGCCTTCTTTATGCGCCGCACCTTCAAGGGCAACCCGCTGTACACCGCAGTATTTAACGAATACCTGCACACCCTGTTCAGCAAAGGCTTCCCGGTGGAGTACTTCGTCGAGGGCGGGCGGTCGCGTACCGGGCGCATGCTGCAGCCGAAGACCGGCATGCTGGCCATCACTCTGCGCAGCTTCCTGCGCAGCAACCGCCTACCGGTGGTGTTCGTGCCCGTGTACATCGGCTATGAGCGAGTACTGGAAGGCCGCACCTACCTGGGTGAGTTACGCGGCGCGAGCAAGAAGAAGGAGTCGATCTTCGACATCTTCAAGGTTATCGGCGCGCTCAAGCAGCGCTTCGGCAGCGTCTGGGTCAACTTCGGCGAGCCGATCAAGCTGGCCGAGTTCCTCGACCAGCAACAGCCGGACTGGCGCAGCCAAGCCCTGGCACCGCAATACCGCCCAACCTGGCTGAACGACGCCACCAACCAGCTGGCCGAACGCATCGCCCGTCACCTCAACGAAGCGGCGGCGATCAACCCAATCAACCTGGTGGCCCTGGCGCTGCTCTCCACCAGCAAGCTGGCCCTGGACGACAAGGCCCTGGCGCGAGTGCTGGACCTGGCACTGATCGACTATGCCAAGGGCATGGACCTGCTGGCCGAGCAGAAGGACGCCTTGGGCAAGATCCACTATCTGGACGAAAACAACGCCGTCCTGATGACCTACTACCGCAACAACGTGTTGCACATCTTCGCCCTGCCGGCCTTGCTGGCGAGTTTCTTCCAGAGCAGCGCGCGGATCAGCCGCGAGCAGATCCTGCGCTACACCCGTGCGCTCTATCCGTACCTGCAGTCGGAGCTGTTTATCCGCTGGAGCCTGGACGAGCTGGACGGCGTGATCGCCCAGTGGCTGGCGGCGTTCGTCGAACAGGGCCTGCTGCGCGAGGAAGACGGCATGATCCTGCGC
>NKIE01000608.1 GCA_002256055.1 Pseudomonas sp. PGPPP3
GTCGAAGAGGTCAAGACCCACAAGGGCGACCTGGCCCGCCAGCCGGCCAACCACCGCGCGCTGCACTGGGCGCAAGCCCGCGTCTACGGCTGGCTGCTGTGCCAGCAACTGGGCCTGCCGGCCATCGACGTGGCGCTGGTCTACCTGGACATCACCAGCCAGCGCGAGACGGTGCTGCGCGAGCCCTGCACTGCCGCCGACCTGCGCACGCACTTCGAGGCGCTGTGCGCGCAGTTTCTGGCCTGGGCCGCGCAGGAGCAGGCCCACCGCAGCGCACGCAACCAGGCCCTGGCCGCGCTGAGCTTCCCGCACGGCAGCTGGCGCAGCGGCCAGCGCCTGCTGGCCGAGAACGTCTACACCGCCAACCGCGGCCTGCCGCTGCGGGTGCTGGCGCTGCAGGCCCGCGACAAGGCCTGCGAGCACCCCGACAAGGCCTGCCACGGCGACAGCTGCCCGCTGGCGCGCGGCTTCTACGATAAGCTGCCCGCCGCCCGCGCCGCCGCCGTGGCCCGGCTGGACAGTGGTGAGTCCGCCGACACCGCCGGCCTGCGCAGCCTGGCCCTGGCCCACGCGCTCTGCCCCTACTACCTGACGCAGGAGCTGGTGCGCTGGGCCGACCTGGTGGTGGCCGACTACCACTACCAGTTTGACGCCAGCGCCCTGCTGCCCGCGCTGGCCCAGGCCAACGGCTGGCGCGTGGCGCTGCTGGTGGACGAGGCCCACAACCTGGTGGAGCGGGCCCGCGACATGTACAGCGCCGCGCTGGATTCGGCGATGCTCAAGGCCGCCCGCCACGCCGCGCCCGGCCCCCTGCAACGGCCGCTGCAGCGGCTGCAGCGGGCCTGGAACGCCACCGTCAAAGGCTTGGATCAGCCCTACCAGGTGCTGGACGGCGACCCGCCCGAGGCGCTGCTGCAGGCCCTGCAGCTGCTGAGGGGTGCGCTGGCCGATTGGCTGGCCGACCACCCCGAGCCGCTGCCGCCGGCGCTGCAGACGCTCAGCCTGGCGGCGGTGCAGTTCACCCGCCTGGCCGAGACCTTCGGCCCGCATGCGCTGCTGGACCTGCAGCGCAGCGCGCCCACGGGCCCGGCTGCGCGCCCCGGCCCGGCCGGCCACGCCACCCAGGGCACCGGCGCGGCCCGCACGCCGGCCACGCTGTGCATCCGCAACCTGGTGCCCGCGCCCTACCTGGCGCCGCGCCTGGCCGCCGCCCACTGCAGCGTGCTGTTCTCGGCCACGCTCACGCCGCAGGCCTTCTACGCCAACACCCTGGGCCTGCCGGCCGACACCGCCTGGCTGGACGTGCCAGCACCGTTTGCCGCCGAGCAGTTGCAGGTGCGGCTGGTGCGCCAGGTGTCCACCCGCTGGCAGCACCGCGCGGCCTCGGTGGCGCCCATCGTCGCGCTGATGGCCCGGCAGTACCGCCAGGCGCCGGGCAACTACCTGGCCTTCTTCAGCAGCTTCGACTACCTGGACCAGGTGGCCCAGGCCCTGGCCGCCACCCACCCCGACGTGCCGATGTGGTGCCAGACCCGCGGCATGGCCGACGCCGAGCGCAGCGCCTTCCTGGCGCGCTTCACGCCCGACAGCGCCGGCATCGGCTTTGCCGTGCTGGGCGGCGCCTTTGCCGAGGGCATCGACCTGCCCGGCCGGCGCCTGATCGGCGCCTTCATCGCCACGCTGGGCCTGCCGCAGCTCAACCCCGTCAACGAGGCCATGCGCGAGCGGCTGCAGGCGCAGTTTGGCGCCGGCTACGACTACACCTACCTCTACCCCGGC
>NKIE01000609.1 GCA_002256055.1 Pseudomonas sp. PGPPP3
AACCCTGTTGCCAGGGTTAACGCGCGGGTCTGTAGCTACTAAGAATTTTCTGAAGGGTGCCATTGGCACGTAGCGCCTCAACGGCATTGCGCAGATTACTCACCAGCTCTGCGTCGCAACTCTTGGAGCAAGCCAGATAAAGGTCTGCACTGGACAGTGTAGGGCTCATCTTGAGCGTGCGTTTGCTCTGGGGTGACAGGTAAAGGCCTTCTTCCACGCCCGTAAACCAGGCATCGATACGGCCCATTTCGAGCATGCGCGGCGCATTGTCACCGAGTTTTAGGCTGTAGAGTTGTTTGTCGCTAAAGCCTTGAGTCTTGAGGATTTCCAGTTGTGCCGTGCCTAAACCAACGGCAATACGCTGGTAGCGACGCCGTGCTTCGGCAAAATCGCTTACCGGGGTATCAAGACTGAAGAATGCACGCTCGAGTGGCATGATCGGCGCAATCCAGGTGTACAACGCTTCCCGTTGTGGCGTGCGTGACAGTGGGATGATCAGCTGATTATGTGCGCGGCTGACGTCCTGCTGGGCACGGGCCCAAGGGGCCACTGCGATATGGCTGCGATAGCCTGCCTGGGCAATGGCGGCTAACGCCACATCGCCAACCATGCCGTAGCGGCCCTGGACGCTAGTCAAGGTCAGCGGAGGGGCGTCTGGCATATGCAACTCAAGAAGCTCCTGGGCTTTGACTCCATAACTCAGCGGCAAGCACAGCATGACAAGGCAGACCCAGCGCGCAACCATCGCGTTATTCCAATAACCAGCGTTGCACCCAGTATAAACAGAGGGCCTCAAGCAGGACGGGAATTTCGACGCTGTCAGCAGCGCAAGTCGTCCAAGTCACGAAACAGCACCAGTGCCTCTGGGTTGGCCAAGGCGTCGGTGTTTTTTACCGGCAAGTCGTGCACCACATTACGCACCGCCAACTCGACGATTTTGCCGCTGATGGTGCGCGGAATATCTGCCACCGCAATGATCTTTGCGGGCACATGGCGGGGTGTGGTGTTGGCGCGGATCACCTGACGGATTTCTGCTTGCAGCGCTTCGCTCAGTTCGATGCCCTCGCGCAGGCGCACAAATAGCACCACCCGCACGTCATCGTGCCATTGCTGGCCGATGGCGATGGACTCCAGCACGGCTTCGATCTTTTCCACCTGACGATAGATTTCCGCGGTGCCAATGCGCACGCCGCCGGGGTTGAGCACCGCATCTGAGCGGCCATGGATCACCAGGCCGGCGTGTTCGGTGACTTCGGCATAATCACCATGGGCCCAGACGCCGGGGAAGGTGTCGAAGTAGGCGGCCTTGAACTTCGCACCATCAGGGTCGTGCCAGAAGCCTACCGGCATCGACGGAAAGTGTTGGGCACAGACCAGCTCGCCTTTCTCCTGCAGAACTGGCTTGCCGGCGTCGTTCCACACCTGCACGTCCATGCCCAGCCCCTTGCACTGCAACTCGCCGCGCCATACCGGCAATACGGGATTACCCAAGGCGAAGCAGGAGACGATGTCGGTGCCGCCAGAAATTGACGACAGGCACAGGTCGTTTTTGATTTCGCGGTAGACGTATTCGAAGCTCTCGTGGGACAGCGGCGAGCCGGTCGACAAAATGGTCTTCAGTCGCGTTAGTTTGTGAGTGCTAGCGGGCTTGGCGCCGGCTTTCTCCAGCGCTGCCAGGTACTTGGCACTGGTACCGAAGATGGAGATATTTTCGGCATCGATCAGGTCAATCAAGCGCTCGGGGCTAGGGTGGAACGGCGAGCCGTCGAACAGTACTAG
>NKIE01000610.1:0-1252 GCA_002256055.1 Pseudomonas sp. PGPPP3
AAGTGGTGTTTAACACCGCAATGACCGGCTATCAGGAAATCCTCACCGATCCTTCCTATGCCCAGCAAATCGTCACCCTGACCTACCCGCACATCGGCAACACCGGCACCACGCCGGAAGATGCCGAGTCCAATCGCGTCTGGGCCGCCGGCCTGATCATTCGTGATCTGCCGCTGATTGCCAGCAACTGGCGTAACAAGCAGCCACTGGACGAGTACCTGAAAGAACACGGTACTGTGGCGATCGCCGGTCTCGATACCCGTCGCCTGACCCGAATTCTGCGTGAGAAAGGCGCACAGAATGGCTGCATTCTGGTCGGTGCGGATGCCACTGAAGAGAAAGCCCTGGAGCTGGCGCGTAGCTTCCCTGGCCTGAAAGGCATGGACCTGGCCAAAGTTGTTAGCTCCACTGAGCGCTACGAGTGGCGCTCTAGTGTCTGGAACCTGCAGACCGACAGTCACCCGGAAATTGCCGACAGCGAACTGCCACACCACGTGGTGGCTTACGATTTCGGCGTCAAGCTGAACATCCTGCGTATGTTGGTCGAGCGCGGCTGCCGCCTGACCGTGGTGCCAGCGCAAACCCCTGCCAGTGAAGTGCTGGCGCTGAAGCCGGATGGTGTGTTCCTGTCCAACGGTCCTGGCGACCCTGAGCCGTGCGACTACGCCATTCAGGCGATCAAGGATGTGCTGGAAACCGATATTCCGGTATTTGGTATCTGTCTCGGTCACCAGTTGCTGGCCCTGGCCTCCGGCGCCAAAACCGTGAAAATGGGTCATGGTCACCACGGTGCCAACCACCCGGTGCAAGACCTGAAAACCAGTGTGGTGATGATCACCAGCCAGAACCACGGTTTCGCCGTGGAAGAAAGCAGCCTGCCGGCCAATCTGCGCGCGACCCACAAGTCGCTGTTCGACGGCACCCTGCAGGGTATTGAACGCACCGATAAGGACGCGTTCAGCTTCCAGGGTCACCCGGAAGCCAGCCCGGGGCCGATGGATGTCGCGCCGCTGTTCGATCGTTTTATCGAAGCCATGGCCAAGCGCCGTTAAGCCCGCCGACTGACCAAAGGATTCGAGAGTAAGCACATGCCAAAACGTACAGACATTAAAAGTATCCTGATCCTCGGCGCCGGCCCCATCGTTATCGGTCAGGCCTGCGAATTCGACTACTCCGGCGCCCAGGCTTGCAAAGCCCTGCGCGAAGAGGGTTACCGGGTCATCCTGGTGAACTCCAACCCGGCCACCATCAT
>NKIE01000610.1:1374-1770 GCA_002256055.1 Pseudomonas sp. PGPPP3
AGATCATCGAGAAGGAGCGCCCGGATGCGCTGCTGCCGACCATGGGCGGCCAGACGGCGCTGAACTGCGCACTGGACCTGGAGCGCCACGGCATTCTGGAAAAGTTCGGTGTGGAAATGATCGGCGCCAACGCCGACACCATCGACAAGGCTGAAGATCGCTCGCGCTTCGACAAGGCGATGAAAGACATCGGTCTGGCATGCCCGGTTTCCGGCATCGCCCACGACATGGAAGAAGCCTACGGCGTACTCGAAAAAGTCGGCTTCCCGTGCATCATTCGTCCGTCCTTCACCATGGGCGGCACCGGCGGCGGTATCGCCTACAACCGTGAAGAGTTCGAAGAAATCTGCGCCCGAGGTCTGGACCTGTCGCCGACCAATGAGCTGCTGATCGACG
>NKIE01000611.1 GCA_002256055.1 Pseudomonas sp. PGPPP3
CTGCTGGCGTGCTTCAGCAGCACCTGCCGGATCGCCCTGCCGCTCCCGTGCCTGAGCGATCAACCCCCACAAACCTGTTTGCAGGGACGTGCGGCCACTGGCATAGCTCAAACCACGGCGCGCCAACTGCTCAGCTTGCGCCGCATCGCCCTGAGCCAGGCGAACTTCTGCCAATCGGTAAAGCACCTGCGGCTCACGAGGAGCGATCCGCTGCGCCCGCTCCAAACTCGATGAAGCACCGTTTAAATCACCACCGCCCTGCTGTTGCTGCGCAGTGGTCAACAGCGCCAATACTGGCCCATCCAACTGCTCATCCGCTGCCAAAGCACCGCCAGGGATGCCACTTGGCGCCATCGGTGCAACAGACGGATAGCCTGGCGCGGTCATTGGGGCGGATACAGGTGCACCCATGGCCGCGCCAGACATCGGCTGACTGCTGACACTGCCAACAATCGGCCCGGAACTGGCCGGAAAACTCTGGATGGGCGCACTGCTGGCCGCACCACCCGGTACCATAACGACGACCCCAGAATCCTGAGGAATCGCTTGCGGCTGCCGGACAACCGCCGCATTGCTGCCGCGACTGGCCACGCGCTCATCATCGGACACCGGCGCTCCCGCATCGACCACCGGAATGGCGCCACGTTGCACCGAGGCACAACCACTCATCAGCGCCGTCACTGCCAGAGCAGAAACCAACCATTTGCTCACGTCGAACCTCACTTAATTAATTCAACCAGCCGCGGACCCAATCCATCACCTCGGCCGCCGGCGCGGGCGCACCACAGGTGCTGCCGGGCGCCGGCTCACTGCCGCGAATATACGGCATCTGCCGCGCCTGCGGACAACTGGCATCGGAGCCCTCACCTGTACGCGGGTCAATCCAGGCCATGATCACGTTATCCGGCAACGGCATGTCCAGCGGCAGCGGATCGGCTTTGCGCATAAATCCGGTCCAGACCTGCAAGGCACCGGTAGCACCGGTTAGTGGCGTCTTGCCATTGTCATCCCGGCCCAACCAGACCACCGCCAACAAATCCTGACTAAAGCCGGCAAACCAACTGTCGCGCGAGTCGTTACTGGTGCCCGTCTTGCCCGCCAGATTGAGCGATGCCGGCAACTGGCTGTAGACCGAGCGCCCAGTGCCTTCACGCATCACCCGCTGCATGGCGTTTTGCACCAGATAAATGGCGCCCGGATCAAATCGTTGCTGGATCTGGAAGGGGTAACGCTTGAGCGGCTCGCCTTCGGCCGTCAGCACACTGCGGATGCCGCGCAGCGGCGTATTGAAACCACCATTGGCCAAGGTCTGGTACATGCCCGCGACCTCCAGCGGCGTCAGCGACCCCGCGCCCAGCAGCATCGACGGATAGGCCGGAAACTCACGGGACACGCCGAGCCGCTCCAGGGTTTTCAGTACCGTCGGCACGCCCAATGCCAAGCCAAGTTTGGCCGTGGATAGGTTGTAAGAGTTGGCCAGTGCTTGGTAGAGGAAGACATTGCCGTGTGCTTGGCGGTCGTAGTTCTGCGGCTTCCAGACCTGCCCATCCTGGCCCTTGACCGAAAACGCTGTGTCGCTCAACCAACTGGTCAGGGTGTACTGGCTTGGCCGCTCAAGCGCCGCCAAATAGACCGCCGGCTTGATCAGCGAACCAAT
This sequence comes from Pseudomonas sp. PGPPP3, assembly GCA_002256055.1. Lineage (GTDB taxonomy): Bacteria > Pseudomonadota > Gammaproteobacteria > Pseudomonadales > Pseudomonadaceae > Aquipseudomonas. The sequence goes on from NKIE01000611.1 coordinate 1,658, forward strand.
CGGCCTCACCGCATCGAGAGCCCGATTGAAGCCGGCAAAACGCGGCTGACGGCTGCCGATCAAGGCCTGCACCTCTCCGCTTTCCGGGCTGGTCACCAG
>NKIE01000612.1 GCA_002256055.1 Pseudomonas sp. PGPPP3
CACATTCGTATATAGGCATGTGAGGTGCTGAATGGCCGTCGAAGTGGTATACCGCAGCAGCCGAGATCTGGAGCGTTTGTTCATGGATAAAGCCGAAGCTGATCGTCATGACAAGATGCTGGAACTGGCCGAGTTGCTCACCGAGGTGCTGCACAAGGCGGTGCCGTCACTGAGCGAGCAACAGGGCGAGGAAGTGGGGATTTACATGGCCAAGCATCGCGAGGTCTTTGCCCGCGCTTTCAAGAGCCAGGCCGACGCCCTTAGCGAGCTGATCAACCCTGCCGAAGCCGCCAGCTAAATACTTGGCTCAAGCGCACACCCCAAAGCCCCGACTGCTTACGCAGCCGGGGCTTTTTATTAGCAGCCAGGCTGCTCCAGAGCATGCACCAACGCCTGCATAAAGCGCGCGGCCTCACCGCCAGTGGCGACACGGTGGTCGAAGGTCAGGGACAGCGGCAGAATCGGGTGAATCACCGCCTGCCCCTGCCAGGCCACCACCTCATCGCGAATGCCGCCGGAGCCGATGATCGCCACTTGCGGCGGCATCACGATGGGGTTGGCATAGCGGCCAAACAAAGTACCAAAGTTGGACAGGGTAATGGTCGCACCCATCATTTCCTGAGGCGGGATGGAGCGCGCCTTCACGTCCGCCCGTAGCCGCGCCATGCCCTCCTTGAGTTGCTCGGTGCTGCGCTCGCCGACATTGCGCAGCACCGGCACGAACAGCCCGTCCGGGGTGTCCACGGCAATCCCCAGGTCCAGGTGACTGTGCAGCTTGAGCGACTGGCTCTTGCTGTCGAACCAGGCATTCAGCAGCGGCTCGGCCTTACAGGCCACCGCGATGGCTTTGCCCAGGCGCAGTAGCGGATCACGGGCGCTACCCCAGCGGTGCAGATCGACATCGCCATACAGGGTCACCGGCACCACTTCGGCATGAGAACGCGCCATATTGATCGCCATGCTGCGGCGCACACCGCGCAGTTTCTCGCCGCCGAACTTGTCTTCGGCCTGGCGGGCGGCGGCCTCGACATCGGCAGCGGTCAGTTGCCCTGCCGCACCTGAGCCCTGCAGGCTCGTCAGATCAACCCCCAGTTGCCGCGCCATCTGGCGCACTGCCGGCGTCGCCCGCGGGCCCAAATGGGCGCGGGTAGACGGCGCCGCACCGATGCAGAACTGGTCTTCCTGACTGTCATTGCCGCTTTCCAGGCGTCCAACCACCGTGCCGGTTTCTTCACCTTCATAAGCCAGCAAGGGCTCGCCGACATGCAGCAGGCTGCCGTCTGTGCCGAACGTCTGGGCCACCACGCCGTCATAGGGGGCGGGAATATCGACGATCGCCTTGGCGGTCTCCACCGACACCAGCAGTTGGTCAGCCTTGACTGTGTCGCCAGCCTTGACGTGCCACTCGACAATCTCGGCTTCCTGCAGGCCTTCGCCCAGGTCGGGCAATTTGAAGTACTTCATCGCAAGCCCTCCTCAGGCGTAGTTCAGGGTGCTGTCGCAGGCTTCCAGGATGTCCTCGACAGCCGGGATATACAGTTGCTCCAGGCGGTACAGCGGCGGTGGAATATCCGGCGCGGTCACGCGCAAAATCGGCGCCTGCAAGTCGAGCAAGGCGCGCTCATAGAGGCTGGCAGCAATCTCCGCACCAACCCCGCAAGAGCGCGGAGCCTCATGGATGATCACCGCCCGGCCGGTTTTGCGCACCGAGGCTTCCAGGGTGTCGAGGTCGAGCGGTTTGAGGCAGG
>NKIE01000613.1 GCA_002256055.1 Pseudomonas sp. PGPPP3
CGACCGCATCAAGGCGCCGATCCTGGCCAATATCACCGAGTTCGGCGCTACGCCGCTGTACACCACCGAAGAGTTGGCCAGCGTTGACGTATCCCTGGTGCTCTACCCGCTGTCGGCCTTCCGCGCCATGAACAAGGCCGCCGAGAATGTCTACACCGCCCTGCGTCGTGACGGCACCCAGAAGAATGTGATCGATACCATGCAGACCCGCATGGAACTTTACGAGCGCATCAACTACCACGCCTTCGAACAGCACCTCGACGCGTTGTTTGCCGCCAAGAAATAACCGGATCGCGGGTCGAGCCGGTCCGCGTAAAAACAAGAAGCATCCCACCGGATTGGATGAGGAGAACCCCCTGATGAGCGCTAGCACCGAAACCACCCCTGGCTTCAAGCCAAAGAAGTCTGTGGCCCTGAGTGGTACCGCTGCCGGCAATACCGCGCTGTGCACTGTTGGCCGCAGCGGTAACGCCCTGCATTACCGTGGCTATGACATCCTGGATGTCGCCACCACCTGTGAGTTCGAAGAAATTGCCCACCTGCTGGTGCATGGCAAATTTCCCAACGTTGCAGAGCTGGCCGGCTACAAGGCCAAGTTGAAAGCGTTGCGCGGCCTGCCGGCAGCACTGAAAACGGCGCTGGAGCAACTGCCGCCATCTGCTCATCCGATGGACGTGATGCGTACCGGCGTTTCTGTGTTGGGGTGCCTGTCGCCGGAGAAGGACGACCACAATCACCCAGGCGCCCGCGACATCGCTGACAAGCTGATGGCTTCGCTGGGTTCGGTGTTGCTGTACTGGTATCACTTCAGCCACAACGGCAAGCGCATCGACGTTGAAACCGACGATGACTCCATTGGTGGTCACTTCCTGCATTTGCTCCATGGTGAGGCACCACAGGAAAGCTGGGTGCGTGCCATGCACGTGTCGCTGATTCTGTATGCCGAGCATGAGTTCAACGCCTCGACCTTTACCTCGCGGGTTGTGGCGGGCACGGGCTCTGACATGTTTTCCGCGATCTGTGGTGGCATCGGCGCACTGCGCGGGCCTAAGCACGGCGGCGCCAATGAAGTGGCCTTCGAGATCCAGAAGCGCTACGACAGCCCGGATGAAGCTGAGGCCGACATCCGTGCCCGGGTTGAGAAGAAAGAAGTTGTGATTGGTTTCGGCCACCCGGTGTACACCGTGGCCGATCCGCGCAACAAGGTGATCAAAGAGGTGGCGCGTCAGCTGAGTGCCGAGCAGGGCAACAGCAAGATGTTCGACATCGCCGAGCGCCTGGAAAGCGTGATGTGGGATGCCAAGAAGATGTTCCCCAACCTCGATTGGTTCAGTGCGGTCAGCTACCACATGATGGGCGTGCCGACAGCCATGTTCACGCCGTTGTTCGTGATTGCCCGGACTTCGGGCTGGTCTTCCCACGTTATCGAGCAGCGTATCGACGGCAAGATCATCCGCCCAAGCGCCAACTACGTTGGCCCGGAAGACCTGACCTTTGTATCGCTCAAGGACCGCCCATGAACAGCCAATTTCGTAAGTCTCTGCCTGGCACTGCGCTGGACTATTTCGATACCCGCGAGGCGGTGGACGCCATCGCGCCGGGTGCCTACGCCAAGCTGCCGTACACCTCCCGTGTACTGGCGGAAAACCTCGTGCGTCGCTGTGATCCGGCCACTTTGCAGGCTTCCCTGAGCCAGTTGATCGAGCGCAAGCGCGACCTCGACTTCCCCTGGTTCCCGGCCCGCGTGG
>NKIE01000614.1 GCA_002256055.1 Pseudomonas sp. PGPPP3
GTAGTTCCAGCCCGATAGAAAGCCGGCATAGGCACCGAAGTATTTGTGCTCAAAGTGGCTGAAAGAGCCTGCCACCGGTTCCTCGACAATCATCTCGCCCAGTTGGCGCATGATCAGAAAGGCAATAAAGCCGGCAATCGCATAGCCGAGGATCATCGACGGCCCGGCGGACTTCAGCACCCCGGCCGAGCCGAGGAACAACCCCGTGCCGATCGCCCCACCCAGGGCGATCAACTGGATATGACGGTTTTGCAGACCGCGCTTGAGTTCACCCGTGTGGAGCGGCTGATTCATTGTTACTGCCTCATCGCGGCGACGCGTGTAGCGCCGGCGCAGTGGTCAACCTCTGCGCAGGATCACCGCCTGAAGGTTGTATTGACGAAAAACGGCTTGTATTGCCGCCGCTTGCTTGACTGGTCGGCCAGTTTAGCGTGCCGCGCCTATTTAGGGCACCCGGCTTTGTCTGTTGCACCGCCAGCCAGGCTGCCCTGCGAGGAAGTTCAGCAGGCGGCAATCGCTTAACACTTTGTTAACCTTTGGCCGCCTACAGTGGCTCTCAATTGTTCAGGGCGCCTGCGGAGTGTTCCGCTTCAGCCCGGTATTACTCGGAGAGTCATGATGATTGCTGCCCGTGCAGAATCTTCGCGCAAAGGCATCGAATGGGCAGCCCTGGGCTGGATGTTCCTGTTCTTCTGGTACATGTCCGGGGTCACGCAACTCCTGCTGTTTGCCACCGACACCATCGGCTGGCGCGGCTTTCGCCAAACCTTGCTGCTCAGCGGCTTGTGGCTGGTGCCCTTGTTGCTGTACCCGGCACACACGCGCCGCCTGGCCGGCATCATCGGTGGCGCGCTGTGGCTATTCTCACTGCCGGCCTTTGGTTACTACCTGATTTACGGCCAGGATTTCTCCCAAAGCGTCATCTTCATCATGTTTGAGAGCAACAACGCCGAGGCCGCCGAATACATCAGTCAATACCTGACCTGGTGGATGCCACTGGCGTTTATTGGCTATGGCCTGGGCGCCTGGCTGCTCTGGCAGAAAATTCGCCCGGTCTATCTGCCGCGGAGTTCGAGCATTATTGCCAGCGTACTTATCCTGGCGGCCACTATCGGCTATCCCGCACGCTTCATGCTCACCAGTGACAACCTGACCGCTGGCCTGAACAAGTTCGAGGAACGACTGGCCGCCGTCACCCCCTGGCAAGTCATGGTTGGCTACCACCAATATCGCCTGCAACTGGGCAATATGCAGGATCTGCTCACCGCCAACGCCCAGTTACCACCCCTGAAAAACCTGACCGACGCCCATGCAGGGCAGCCGAGCACTCTGGTACTGGTGATCGGCGAGTCGACCAATCGCCAGCGCATGAGCCTGTACGGCTACCCGCGCGCCACCACGCCAAAGCTGGACGCCATGCGCGACCAACTGCAAGTGTTCGACAACGTCGTGACCCCACGCCCTTACACCATTGAAGCGCTGCAGCAGGTACTGACCTTTGCCGACGAGGAAAACCCTGACGCCTACCTGACCACGCCTTCGATCATCAACCTGATGAAGCAAGCCGGTTACAAGACCTTCTGGATCACCAACCAGCAGACCATGACCGAACGCAACACCATGCTTACCACCTTTTCCAAGCAGGCTGATAAGCAGGTCTACCTGAACAACAACCGCGAACAGAACGCCCGTCAGTACGACGGCGAAGTGCTGGCCCCATTCAGCCAGGCCTTGGCCGACCAGGCGC
>NKIE01000615.1 GCA_002256055.1 Pseudomonas sp. PGPPP3
ATGACCTGGCGGTGGTCAGGGCGCTGAGCCACCAACCGATGGTGGTCAAGCAAGGACAGGTGATTGAGCAAGGCCCGGCCGAACAGATTTTTGCCGCGCCGCAACAGACTTATACCAGGCAGTTGCTGGAAGCCGCATTCATGGCCCCCGCCTCTGCCGATTAACCAGAAGAGGAATAGCACATGGGTTTTCTCGCCGGTAAGCGCGTCCTGATCGTCGGCGTCGCCAGCAAACTGTCTATCGCATCCGGCATTGCCGCCGCCATGCACCGCGAAGGCGCCGAACTGGCGTTCACCTACCAGAACGACAAGCTCAAAGGCCGGGTCGAAGAGTTCGCCGCCGGCTGGGGCTCCAGCGCTGAACTGTGCTTCCCTTGCGACGTAGCCAGCGACGCCGAGATTGCCGCAGTGTTCGACGCCCTCAGCCAGAAGTGGGACGGCCTGGACATCATCGTTCACTCAGTTGGCTTCGCGCCTGGCGACCAGTTGAACGGTGACTTCACTGAAGTCACGACCCGCGACGGTTTCCGCATCGCCCACGACATCAGCGCCTACAGCCTGGTGGCCCTTGCCAAAGCCGGTCGCAGCATGATGCAAGGCCGTAACGGCAGCATCCTGACCCTGTCGTACCTGGGTGCCGAACGCACCATGCCTAACTACAACGTGATGGGTATGGCCAAGGCCAGCCTGGAAGCTGGCGTGCGCTACCTGGCTGGGAGCCTCGGCCCAGAAGGCACCCGTGTTAACGCCGTTTCCGCAGGCCCAATCCGCACCCTGGCGGCCTCCGGGATCAAGAGCTTCCGCAAGATGCTCGCCGCCAACGAGAAGCAGACTCCGCTGCGTCGCAACGTCACCATTGACGAAGTCGGCAATGCCGGCGCCTTCCTTTGCTCCGACCTCGCATCGGGCATCAGCGGTGAAATCCTCTACGTCGACGGTGGTTTCAACACCACCGCGATGGGCGAAATCGAAGAGTGAGTTAACCTCGCAACGCAAAAGGCCGCTCAATTGAGCGGCCTTTTTTATGCGGCGCAATCAAGCGTTAGAAACGCTCGATCTCCGCCTTGGCTTCCAGTTGACGGCTGTAGGCAGTGAAGTCCTGCTGACCGCTTCGCGACGTCATAAAGCGCCGGTACATGGCCTTCTCTTCCTCGCTCAGCGCCTCTTGCGGGACGTTGACGCCATTCAGACGAACCACCACATAGCTGCCATCGGCCAGGCTGATGCCAGCGAAGTTAGGCTTGTCAGCCGCACTTGGCTTGGGCATGCGGAAGACCTGCTGCAACACCAGCGGATCAACCGCTTCCTGGTTGCGCGTAGCGGCTTCCACCACCTGCCAGGTTTGACCATTCTGCGCCTGCGCAACTGATGTCTTACCTTCACGCAGACTGCCGAGCAACGCCTCGCCCTTGGCCTTCACAGCCTCGCTGGCACGCTGCATGGTCAACTGCTGACGAATGTTGGCGGCAACCTGGTCGAACGGCAGCAATGCCGGCTTGAGGTGCTCCTTAACCCGCAGAACAACTACAGTGTCCGGGTCCAGTTCAATCGCGCCACTGTTGGCACCGTCTTCCAGCACTTCCTGGCTAAAAGCGGCCTGAATCACCTGACGGTTAGCCGTCAGGCCTGCACCGCCTTCGCGACCGAAGGCTGCACTGGTCTTCACCTGCAAACCTTGCTCTTGAGCAGGCTGGGCCAGGTCAGAGGCTTCAAAGGCGGAGTCTTCCAGCTCTTTGCTGACTTCGACA
>NKIE01000616.1:0-349 GCA_002256055.1 Pseudomonas sp. PGPPP3
AGCCGGTGAGCCACATGTCCCGCACGATCACCAACTTGAGCGGATCTTTCGGGTCCTTGAAGCGTTTCTCCAGGCGCTTTTTCACCTGATTGCTGTAGATGTGCGGGCGCAACAAAGCTTTATCTGAAGCGCTGCCGGTCATGACGACCTTGATCGCGCCCTTCTCCGGGTCTTCGTCGTGCCAATCGGGGCGCTGAGCAATGATCTCGTTGTACAGATGCACACAGATCTCACGGCTCATCGCCACCACCATGGCCTTGCCGTTCTGCGCCTGGTTGCGCTCTTCAAAGTGCTCGACTAAATCCTTGGCCACACTCTTAATCCGCGGCTCAGCACCGACCACCTTTTC
>NKIE01000616.1:476-1744 GCA_002256055.1 Pseudomonas sp. PGPPP3
CGTAGTAGATGGCCACGGTGGCGCCATCTTCTTTGGCCTGCTGCATGTCATAGACGTGGATGTACTCACCGAACACCGAGCGCGTATCGCGGTCTTCGCTCGACACCGGTGTGCCGGTAAAGGCCACGAAGGTGGCATTGGGTAAGGCATCACGCAGATGCTGGGCATAGCCGACCTGATAGCGGCCACTCACCTCACCGACGTTGTTGGCACTGCTGAGCTTCAACTCAGCGGCAAAGCCGTATTGGGTGCGGTGAGCCTCGTCGGCTATTACCACGATGTTCGAGCGGTCGGAGAGCACCGGAAAGGTGTCCTCATCCGTGCCCGGCATAAACTTCTGAATCGTGGCGAAGACAATGCCGCCGCTCGGCCGATTGGCCAGCTTACTGCGCAAATCCCCACGGGATTCCACCTGCACCGGCTGCTCACGCAGCAGGTCCTGCGACAGGGAAAACACCCCGAACAGTTGGCCATCCAAATCATTGCGGTCGGTGATCACCACAATGGTCGGGTTCTCCATGGCGGCTTCTTGCATCACTCGCGCGGCGAAGCAGGTCATGGTGATGCTCTTGCCGCTGCCTTGGGTGTGCCACACCACACCGCCCTTGTGCGTACCGCCGGGGCGGGAGGCTTTAACCACCTGTTGAATCGCTGCGCGTACGGCATGGAACTGGTGGTAGCCGGCAATCTTCTTCACCAGCCGGCCGTCGTCCTCAAACAGCACGAAGTAGCGCAGGTAATCCAACAGAATCGCAGGCGCCATCACCCCGCGCAGCAGTGTTTCCAACTCATTGAACTGGCCCAGCGGATCAATGCCCACACCATCGATGGTGCGCCAGTTCATGTAACGCTCACCGTCGGCCGACAGCGAGCCCATGCGCGCCTCGCTGCCATCGGAAATCACCAGAATCTGGTTGTACTGGAACACATCCGGAATCTGCTCTTTGTACGTCTGGATCTGGTCAAAGGCCTTCCAGATATTGGCGTGCACATCCGCCGGGTTCTTCAACTCCAGCAGCACCAGCGGCAAGCCGTTAACGAACAAAATGATGTCCGGTCGGCGGGTGTGCTTGGAGCCCTGAATACTGAACTGGTTGATCGCCAGCCAGTCGTTAGCCTTGACCTCTACCCAGTCGATCAGCCGAACGAAATCGCCTCGGGTCTCGCCATCCTTCTGGTACTGCACCGGCACACCGCTGACCAATAAGCGATGGAACAACCGATTGGCCGACAACTGCACCGGCACGCCCAACTCCAGCACTTGTTTG
>NKIE01000617.1 GCA_002256055.1 Pseudomonas sp. PGPPP3
GCGGTGATCGATGCCAATCGGTTGCTGCTGCGCAGCGAGCACCGCCATGGAGTTGAGGTTGGCCTGGGCGCGGAAGGCTGCCAGGACCTCGCCGATGGTTTGCTCGGCTTGTACGGCGGTTTGCTTGTTGAGCAGGGCGCTGAGGTCGCCGCTTTCATCCTGGAGGGTGGCGTGTCGTGCTTCCAGCAGAGGCAAGATGTCCTGGGCTTGCTGTGGCGGTTGCTCCTGAGGGCGGCCGAGCAGGTAGCCTTGCAGCAGGTCGACGCCCATTTCAGCGAGCACTGCCAGCTCTTCAGGCAATTCGATGCCTTCAGCAATAACCTGGGCGCGTGAAGCCTTGGCCATTTTCAGAATGGAGCCAACGAATTCGCGTTTGACCGCATCCTGATGAATGCCATCAATAAAGTGCCGGTCGATTTTGACGTAATCCGGGCGCAGCTCCGACCACAGACGCAGGCTGGAGTAGCCGGCGCCAAGGTCATCCAGAGCAATGGAAAAGCCCATGGCGCGGTAGTGGTGCAGGGCGGTGTGCAACAGGGAAAAGTCGTCAATCGGCGCCTGTTCGGTCAGCTCGATCACCACTTGGCTGGGATCGATGCCATAGGTTTTCAGAAGCTGCAACGTACGCCCAGGCTGATGGCCGGCTTCCAGCAGGGATTCGGGGGAAATATTGAGGAACAGCTTGCCCGGCAGCTTCAGCTCGCTGAAACGTCGGCAGGCGCTTTCTCGGCAGGCAATTTCCAGTTCGCTCAGGCGACCGCTTTGGCGGGCGACGGCAAACAATGGGATGGGCGAGTGCAGCGGGCTGTTGGATGGGCCGCGGGTCAGGGCTTCGTAGCCGAGGATGCAGCGTTCTGAGAGCGAGACTATCGGTTGGAACAGGCTGTGCAAGTTGCCTTGGGCCAGGATCTGGCTCAGGGCGCTTAACTGCTCGATGGTGGTCATGGGCGTCTCGTTGCCGGTGAAATAAACAGGCCGCCTGGTGGCGGCCTGTTTATTTCACGACAGTTGCGTGACGTTCTGATTACATCGCGGGGATTAGTGAGTGGCAACCGCCGGGCGCAGACCCAGATAGTCGAGCATGATCTTGCCGGTTTCGGTCAGGTAGGCGTCGTCTTCCGGTTTGGTTTTGGCTTCTTCCTCCGGGGCGGCGTCTTCGTCGACTTTCTTCAGCTCTTTCAGCTCTTCTTCGCCTTTGGCCTTGCGCCGGGCATTTTCCATTGCCAGCTGCTGGCCTTCGATTTCGGCATGCTGAGCGCGGCGCTGGGTTTCATTTAGGCTGACCGTGGTTTCATGCATCAGCTTCTGTGCCAGTGCCAGGCGCTCACGGGTGAAGACGAAATCCGGATCAGTGGCGGTGCGCGTGTTATGCCGGGCTTGCAGTTCGGCCAGGAAGGGCTTGAACGGATCGACCGCCGGTTTGATCGCTGGACGAATGCTGTCCCATGGCATGGCTTCAGGCAGGGCGCTTTCGCCGATTTCCTTGGTGTCGACTACCGCTGGGTATTCGATGTCCGGAATCACACCCTGGTGCTGGGTGCTCTGCCCGGAGACGCGGTAGAACTTGGCCAGGGTCAGCTTCAGTTCGCCATGGTTCAGTGGCTGCACGGTTTGCACGGTGCCTTTACCGAAGGTCTGGCCGCCGATGATCAAGGCGCGGTGGTAGTCCTGCATGGCGCCGGCAAAAATCTCCGAGGCCGACGCGGACAGGCGATTGACCAGTACGGTCAGAGGTCCCTT
>NKIE01000618.1 GCA_002256055.1 Pseudomonas sp. PGPPP3
ATGGTTGCTGCCGCGTCTAAAAGAATTCCAGCGCCTGCACCCGGACGTCACCGTCAACCTGACCAACCGCACGCGGCCGTTTCTGTTTGCCGACACCGAGCTGGACGCCGCCATTTATTTCGGCGACGCCGACTGGTCCGGCACCGAGGCCTACTTCCTCATGCAGGAAAACCTCCTGCCGGTGTGCAGCCCGGCCCTGCTCGACGGCCAGAGCCAGCTCAGCGCCGAACAGATCGCCAACCTGCCGCTGCTGCAACAGAGCACCCGCCCCTACGCCTGGCGTCAGTGGTTCAGCTCGCGCGGCCTGAACGTACCGCGCGACATGAGCGGCCCGCGCTACGAGCTGTTCTCCATGCTCGCCCAGGCGGCCATGCACGAGATGGGCATCGCTCTGATCCCGCCGTTCCTGATCCAGCGCGAACTGGCCGAAGGCCGCCTGGTGATAGCCCACCCGCAGGGCAGCCAGAGCGACAAGGGCTATTACCTGATCGTGCCGCAGCGCAAGGTCGAGTCCGCCACCCTGCAAGCCTTCCGTGACTGGCTGGTGAGCGCCGCCAGTGCCTATCGCGCCGCCAACCCACCGGTCTGAAGGGCGGCGCGTAAGCCCCGCCAAGCAACATCTGGAAGCACTCCCGCCACCAGCGTCGGCGCACTTCGTTTTACCCTGCGGGTATCTCAGCCAACGTCCGTGGAGGGCAACCGATGATCACCCGTGGCTTACTCGACCAACTGCTTAAATCCGGCCAGGACCTGCTGCAGAACAAGCAACAGGGACGCGCCAACAACCCGACCGACAACAAGCAGAGCGGCGGCGGTCTTAGTGACCTGCTCGGCGGTGCCGACAAGAACGGCCTCGGCAGCCTGCTCTCCGGCGCCACTGGCGGTGCCCTGGCTGCCGGCGCCATGGGCCTGCTGCTGGGCAACAAGACCGCGCGCAAAATCGGCGGTCAGGCCCTCACCTATGGCGGCCTCGCAGCCCTCGGCGTGCTCGCCTACAAGGCTTACGGCAACTGGCAGAGCCAGCAGGCCGGCGCGCCCCAGGGTGAGCCGCAAACCCTCGACCGCCTGCCCGCCGCGCAAGCCGAGCAGCACAGCCAGGCGATCCTCAAGGCCCTGGTGGCCGCGGCCAAAGCCGACGGCCATGTCGACAGCCGCGAGCGTGAGCTGATCGAAGGCGAGTTCAGCAAACTCGACAACGACCCGCAGCTGCAACACTGGCTGCAAGCCGAACTGAACAAACCCCTCGACCCGGCCGAAGTCGCCCGCGCCGCCAGCACCCCGGAAATGGCCGCCGAGATGTACCTGGCCAGCGTGCTGCTGGTCGACGAAGAACACTTTATGGAGCGCGCCTACCTCGACGAACTGGCCCGCCAACTGAAACTCGACCCGGCCCTGAAAGCCGAACTGGAAGCCCAGGTTCGCCAGATCAGCGCCTAACGCCAAGCGCCGGCTCGTTCATCCCACGGGCCGGCCAGGCAGCGGCCGCGCAATCGTGGGATGATCCACCGCACACCTCTCCCCGCCCAACCCGGAGCCCTGCGCTGCAGATGTTCGAAATCAAACCGATGGACCCGCAAACCTACCGCCAGCAAACCCGCCGCAGCACGCTGATCATCGTCGTGCTGTTCGTGCTGCTGACCATGCTGCTCTCGACCGGCGCCGTCAGCCTGCTGGGGCAGCCCGGTGGCGACAACTTCCGCTACAACCTCGGCGGCGTGATTGCCGGC
>NKIE01000619.1 GCA_002256055.1 Pseudomonas sp. PGPPP3
CTGTCGTAGATTTTCAGCGAGCGCTCGTCGTTGAGCGGCGGCTTGTTGTAGTGATGGCGCTTGAGCAGCTCCACCACATTGAGGCTGGCAATCACTTGCTCGCGCTCGGGTTGCAAAGCGCTCCAGCTGTTGGGCGCGGCATTGGCGGCAAACAGCGACGGGGCAACGCCGAGCAAAAGGGCAAGCGTAGTGGCGGGAAAGAAATGCTTCATGCTGATTCGACGCGAAGGCTGCTGATAACGCATATTGGGCCATATTTTGGGGCGCCGGTTCCGTTAGCCCCGGCTGCAAATGCAAAAAACCCGGCAATTCCATGCTGGGCTCAGTCAAAACTCACTATGGAGGCAGCGTGAAGGCATTGCAAGGCGTCGAAGGGAGTGTGGAGTGGGTACAGCGTCCGTCATTGAGCTGTGATGTAGGGCAGATTCGCATCCAGGTGGCGGCCGCCGGGCTTAACCGCGCCGACCTGTTACAGCGTGCGGGTTTGTATCCACCGCCTGCTGGAGCCAGCGATATTCTTGGCCTGGAGTGTTCAGGGGTGGTGACCGAGGTTGGGGCCGGCAGCAACTGGCAGGTGGGTGATCGCGTTTGCGCCCTGCTGGCGGGTGGCGGCATGGCTGAGGAGGTGGTGGTCGATGGCCGTCACGCCTTGCCGGTGCCCGACGGGGTGTCGCTGGCCGAGGCCGCAGCCTTGCCCGAGGTTTACGCCACGGCCTGGCTCAACCTGTATCAACTGGCCGCGCTGCGTCCCGGCGAGAAGGTCTTGCTGCATGCCGGCGCCAGCGGCGTGGGCTCGGCGGCCATTCAATTGTGCAAGGCGTTTGGCAACCCGTGCTGGGTCAGTGTCGGTTCGGCAGATCGCTTGGCGTACTGTGAAGCACTGGGCGCCCAGGGTGGCGTGCTGCGCGGTGATGATTTGCAGGCCTTGCGCGACTTTGCCCCGTTCGACGTGATTCTTGATCCGGTCGGTGCCAGTTATGCGGCGCTCAATTTGCAGCTGCTGGCCCTGGATGGCCGTTGGATCAATATCGGCCTGATGGGCGGGCGCGAAGCACAGTTGGACTTTGCCTTGCTGCTGGGCAAGCGCATCCAGTTGCTGGGCTCGACCCTGCGCAATCGTGATGAGCTGTTCAAGGCCGAGCTAATGCACGACCTTGCCCAGCACGTATGGCCGCTGTTTGCTTCCGGCCAGCTCAAGCCACAACTGGCACAGATATTTGCTGCCGCTGATGTGGAAGCCGCTTTTGCCGTGCTGGCGAGCAATCAGGTGAGTGGCAAGCTGGTGTTGAGTGTCGACGCCAGTCTGCTTTAAAAATTGTATCAGGCCGGCATCTACGATTGGCTTAGCCAATCATGCCCATCGGTTCAATCAATGAGCCATTGTCATCAAGCCGGCCTATGATTCTCCCCGTCAAGTTACTAACCCCAATGAGGAACCACTCAATGTCGTTGATCAACACTCAAGTTCAGCCGTTCAAAGCCAATGCTTTCCACAACGGCAAGTTCATCGAAGTCACCGAGCAGAGCCTGAAAGGCCAGTGGTCGGTACTGATCTTCATGCCGGCCGCCTTCACCTTCAACTGCCCAACTGAAATCGAAGACGCCGCCAACAACTACGCCGAGTTCCAGAAGGCTGGTACCGAGGTGTACATCGTCACCACCGACACCCACTTCTCGCACAAGGTATGGCACGAAACGTCGCCAGCCGTGGGCAAAGCCAAG
>NKIE01000620.1 GCA_002256055.1 Pseudomonas sp. PGPPP3
AGGTGCCCTTGCTGCAGGCCACATCGAGTCGCGCCTGAGTACCGTCCACTGCCAGTAATTCCAGGCGACTGATGGTAACAGAACGCGGCTCGCGCTCCACCACCTCGCCAGCCCGCGCCAGCTTGTACAGCGGCTGACCATCGCGCTTGAGGGCTGAATACATCGGCGGAATCTGGCTGATCGGACCGCGAAATGCCGGCAGAGCTGCTTCGATTTCGGCGCGACCAACGGTTACTTCGCGCTCTTCCAGCACGTCGCCTTCAGCGTCTGCGGTGGTAGTGGTGACGCCAAGCTGCATCAGGGTTTCATAACCCTTGTCGGCATCCAGCAAATACTGGGAAAACTTGGTCGCCTCACCAAAGCACAGCGGCAACACGCCGGTAGCCAGCGGGTCGAGACTGCCGGTATGCCCGGCTTTCTCGGCATTCAGCAGCCAACGCACCTTCTGCAAGGCGGCGTTGGAGCTAAAGCCTTTCGGCTTGTCGAGCAGGATGATGCCACTGACGTTACGACGAATACGCTTAACCTGAGCCACGCGCTTATTCCTCCGCCTTGGTCTCAGTCACATCCGCCGCGTGCTGATTGTCTTCAGCCACGGCGCGCTCGATCAATGCCGACAGGTGCGCACCGCGCATGACGCTGGCGTCATAGTGGAAGTGCAATTGCGGCACATTGCGCAGCTGCATAGCGCGCCCGAGCTGCATGCGCAGGAAACCAGACGCGTCGTTCAACACCTTAAGGTTCTGGGCGATGTCTTCGGCGCTGTCTTCACCCATAACGGTGATAAAAATCTTTGCGTGGCCGACGTCACGGCTGACTTCCACGGCGGTGATGGTCACCAGGCCGACGCGCGGGTCTTTGATTTCACGACGAATCAGCTGGGCCAGCTCACGCTGCATCTGGTCGCCAATACGCTGGGTACGGCTGTAGTCTTTTGCCATCTGTTGTTACCTGTCACCGACCAACGGGCAAAACCCGCCAGTCTGAAAGCGGCAAACGCCCGGCCAGACGAAAGCCGGACCGGGCGTTGCGTTGTACAGCGCGCGGCTTAGAGGCTGCGAGCCACTTGGACTTTCTCGAACACTTCGATCTTGTCGCCAACCTTGACGTCGTTGTAGCTCTTCACGCCGATACCGCACTCCATGCCGTTACGCACTTCGGAGGCATCGTCTTTGAAGCGACGCAGGGACTCCAGCTCGCCTTCGAAGATCACCACGTCTTCACGCAATACGCGGATCGGACGGTTACGGTGCACAACACCTTCGATAACCATACAGCCGGCAATCGCGCCAAACTTCGGCGAACGGAACACGTCACGTACTTCAGCAACACCCAGGATATTCTCCCGTACGTCGCTGCCGAGCATGCCGGTCAGGGCTTTCTTGACGTCTTCGATGATGTCGTAGATGACGTTGTAATAACGCATATCCAGACCTTCCTGCTCGACGATCTTGCGCGCGCCGGCATCGGCACGCACGTTGAAGCCGAACAGTACTGCCTTGGAGGCCAGGGCCAGGTTGGCATCGCTCTCGGTGATACCGCCGACACCGCCGCCCACTACGCAGACCTGAACTTCATCGTTACCCAAGCCGCCCAAGGCGCCCTGCAAGGCTTCCAGCGAACCACGGACGTCGGATTTGAGGACGATGTTGAGCGTCTTCTTCTCTTCCTGACCCATGTTCTCGAAGATGTTTTCCAGCTTACCGGCGTGAGCACG
>NKIE01000621.1 GCA_002256055.1 Pseudomonas sp. PGPPP3
CTTCATCGGCACACCGGCGTCCATCAGGGCCAGGGAAGCGCCGCAAACGGAAGCCATGGAGCTGGAACCGTTGGACTCGGTGATTTCCGACACAACACGGATGGTGTACGGGAACACGTCGGCAGCAGGCAGCATGGCCTGGACCGAACGACGAGCCAGACGGCCGTGACCGATTTCGCGGCGGCCAGTAGCGCCCATGCGACCACACTCGCCCACCGAGTACGGAGGGAAGTTGTAGTGCAGCATGAAGGGGTCTTTGCGCTCGCCTTCGAGGGTGTCGAGCAACTGAGCGTCACGGGCGGTGCCCAAGGTTGCAACAACCAGAGCCTGGGTTTCGCCACGGGTGAACAGCGCCGAACCGTGGGTTTTGTCCAGAACACCGACTTCGATGTTCAGGCCGCGTACGGTGCGGGTGTCACGGCCATCGATACGCGGCTTGCCGTTAACGATGTTCTCGCGCACGGTGCGGTATTCGATTTCGCCGAACGCATCTTTCACTTCGCCAGCGGTCGGTTGACCTTCTTCGCCGGAGAACTTGGCAACGACTTCATTGCGCAGCTCGCCCAGACGGCCATAACGCTCGTGCTTAACGGTGATGGTGTACGCCTGCGAGATCGCCTCGCCGAATTCGCTACGGATAGCGCTCAGCAGTGCGGTGTTCTCAGGCTTGGCAGACCAGTCCCACGTAGGCTTGGCGGCTTCGGCAGCCAGCTCGCTAACAGCTTTGATCACCGCTTGGAATTCGTCGTGGGCAAACAGTACGGCGCCCAACATCTGGTCTTCGGTCAGCTCTTTGGCTTCCGATTCAACCATCAGCACGGCGTCTTTGGTGCCAGCTACGACCATGTCCAGGCTCGAGGCCTTGAGCTGCTCGTAGGTCGGGTTCAGCAGGTAGCCGGTTTCCGGGTGGAAAGCCACGCGCGCGGCACCGATCGGGCCATTGAACGGGATGCCGGAGATCGCCAGGGCAGCCGAGGTACCGATCATCGCAGCGATGTCCGGATCGGTCTTCTTGCTGGTGGAAACCACGGTGCAGATCACCTGCACTTCGTTCTGGAAGCCTTCCGGGAACAGCGGACGGATCGGACGGTCGATCAGGCGCGAGGTCAGGGTTTCTTTTTCGCTCGGGCGCGCTTCACGCTTGAAGAAACCGCCAGGGATCTTGCCGGCTGCGTAGGTTTTTTCCTGGTAGTGCACGGACAGCGGGAAAAAGCCTTTGCTTGGGTCAGCAGTCTTGGCGCCGGTAACGGCTACCAGTACGGCGACGTCGTCATCAACGGTGACCAGCACGGCGCCGGAGGCTTGACGGGCGATACGGCCAGTCTCGAGGGTTACGGTCGACTGACCGAATTGGAATTTCTTGATAACCGGGTTCACGGTGTTGTTACCTTCTTTTTTGCCTTGGGGAAATCGGTTTGCTGCACGCTAGCGGGTACACAGCTAAGTGCGCAACGGGGGTGGTGCAAGATTTGTGGGTAACTGCGGGAATCGGACCCGAGCGCTATCCAGATAAAACTTGAGGCTGGAGGCCGACCCATTAGCCCCCTGTAGCTGCGAGCAGCAACAGGACACTAAACGAGCGACCACCAACCTCAACAACGTCGTATTAGCGACGCAGACCCAAGCGAGCAATCAGGGCGGTGTAACGAGCAACGTCTTTGCCCTTCAGGTAGTCCAGCAACTTACGACGCTGGTTAACCATACGGATCAGACCA
>NKIE01000622.1 GCA_002256055.1 Pseudomonas sp. PGPPP3
GCCCGTGACCTGGCCCGCGTCGGCCTGCTGATGCAGCGCGACGGCCGCTGGGGCGAGCGCCAGTTGTTGCCCAAGGCCTGGGTCGAGTTCAACCGCACGGCCTTTGCCGCCTATCAGCCACTGCCAGGTGAAGCCGTGCCTGGTGGTCACTGGTGGTTGAACCAGGCTGTTGCTGGCGCCGCCAAGCCCTGGGCCGACGCCCCAGCCGACAGCTTTGCCGCCCTCGGTCATTGGGGGCAGGCCTTGTATGTGCTGCCCAGCGAGGGCCTGGTGATCGTGCGGTATGCCGATGATCGCGACAAAAGCTATCAGCACAATGAATTGCTCAAGCGGGCCTTGCTCGCTTTTAGTCCGGAGGTGGCGCAATGAGCCTTAGCCTGATTAAGCGTCGCCCATTCACCAGTTTGTTGCTGTTGCTGGTGATCGTTCTGCTGGCCCTGGGCTGGTCCAAACGCACAGCCCTGGCGGCGTTTCCGGACATCATCAGTGCCTACACCGCCAAGGAATATTGCTCGTGCCGTTACGTCATGGATAACCCGGCGGATTACTGCCTGGCCTACGTCAAGCAGTACGTGCCGACCAGCAGCTTTGTCGATGATGTTGCGCACAAGCAGGTCAGTGTCAGTGGCCTTGGGCGCACGAACACGGCGGTCTGGCTCAGCACGCGTCAGGGTTGTCAGCTGCAGCCCGCGCCTTGAAGTTGTAAGTCCGCGAGGGCAGCTTGGCTGCGGGGTTTGCAAGGCCGGCGCGGGCGGCTATGGTGGCGCCTGAGTTTGCCTTGCGAGAATGCCTCATGCTGAAACTATCCGCCTTCTTCCTGGCCGCCTGCGCGGCCTTGCCGGTGCATGCCGACTGGCAGCTGGACAATGAGTCCTCGCGGCTTTCGTTTATCTCCACCAAGGCCACCCATATCACCGAGGTCAACCGTTTCCGCGGCCTGCGCGGCAGCGTTGAGGATGACGGTAAGGTGCGCCTGCAGGTGGAGCTGGAAACCGTGGAAACCGGTATCCCCCTGCGTGATGAGCGGGTGCGTAAGCAGCTGTTCGAGATCGCCCGTTTTGCCGAGGCCGAGATCAGCGCTCAGCTGGATTTTGCTCCACTGGTGGCCCTGGCGCCCGGCGCTCAGCTGGAGCTGCGTTTGCCGCTGCTGGTGAACCTGCACGGCCATAAGCAAGAGTACCGTAGTGAGCTACTGGTGACCCGGTTGGACGACCGGCGCTTTCAAGTCGTGACCCTGGCACCGCTGGTGCTGAATGCCGCTGACTTCGGATTGGCCGAGGGCTTGGAAAGCCTGCGCGCCCTTGCAGGTTTGCCGGCCATCAGCTTGGCGGTGCCGGTCAGTGCGGTGCTGATCTTCAATGCCCGCTGATGATCTTTCCCTGGCGCAGCGGTAACCGCTTCGAACTGCTGCTCGACGGCCCGCAGTTCTTCCCGCGTATGTTCGCCGCCATTGCCGGCGCTAAGCGTCAGGTAGAACTGGAGCTCTACCTGGTGACGGCCGGCAACTGCGCCACTCAATTGGTCGACCAGCTGTGCCTGGCGGCCCTGCGCGGGGTGCAGGTGCGTTGTCTGCTGGACGGTTTTGGCAGCCTCGGTTTGCCGGCGGCACAGCGCGCCCAGCTCCTGGCCGCCGGGGTGCAGCTGCGCTTTTACAACCCGTTGGGCTGGCACCGGGGCATGCGCAACCTGTATCGCGATCATC
>NKIE01000623.1 GCA_002256055.1 Pseudomonas sp. PGPPP3
GAGCAGATTGAGGCCGTCAACTTCGGCGCAGTCGCCGAGGGCGTAGATATTGGCGTGGCTGGTCTGCAACTGCCGATCGACCACCACCCCGCGGTTGACCGCCAGACCCGCAGCCGCCGCCAGGTCGGTGCGCGGACGCAGGCCGACGGCGGACAGCACCAGATCGCAAGCCACTTGCGTGCCGTCAGACAGATGCGCCAGCAAGCCGTTGTCGCTGCGCTGCAGGCTGGTCAGCACCGGCCCCAGGTGGAAGCGCGCGCCGAGGCTTTCCAGCCCAGCCTGCACCGCCGCGGCGGCCGCCACCGGCAACAGACCCGGCATCACCTGCTCGCACGGCGCCACCAGCTCGACGCTATAGCCACCGAGGCTGAGGTCGTTGGCAAACTCGCAACCGATCAGACCAGCGCCCAACACCAGCACCCGCTGCTTGCCCGCAGCGGCGGCACGGAAACGGGCGTAATCTTCCAAGTCATTGACCGGGAAAATCGCCTCGGGCACATCGCCCGCCACCGGCACGCGAATCACCTCGGCGCCCAGAGCCAGGATCAGGTCGCGGTAAGGCACCGCCTCTTCGCCAATCCACAACTGCCGGTGGCCAGCATCAATGCCGCTGATGCGTGTGTGGGTGCGGATCTCGGCATTCAGCTGCTCGGCCATGGTGCCAACTTCGGCCATGCACAGGCCGTCGGCATCCTTGTTCTTGCCGAAGCCGGTGGACAGCATCGGCTTGGAGTAAGAGCGCCCATCATCGGCGGTAATCAGCAGCAGCGGGGTCTGCGCGTCCAGCTTGCGAAACTCCTTGGCCAGGTTGTAGCCGGCCAGGCCGGTACCGACGATCACCACAGGTAGGCTCATCTCAAACTCCTCGGGGGTAGTGCAGGGGTATAGATACAAGACGACGGCCCGCAGGCCGTCGCTGATAACGTCAATAAGAGTGCGGAGCGCTGGCTCCACCACCGCTCATCAACCGATTTCGATCATCTCGAAGTCCATCTTGCCGACGCCGCAGTCCGGGCACAGCCAATCAGCAGGGACGTCTTCCCAGCGGGTGCCGGGGGCGATGCCGTCGTCTGGCCAGCCCATGGATTCGTCATACACCAGACCACAGACCACGCATTGCCACTTCTTCATTTACTGCAACCTCATCACCGCGAAAGATTGTCGGACAAGATTCCGACTCGACTAGGCCGCTTTGTACTGAGTGCGGCGCCGCGACGCAAGTACCAGTGAGCGCCCCCACCTTTGGCTAGGGGCCGTTGTCGTGTCCGCGTGAGGCAAATGTAACGGCACCAGCCCTGCGGCGGCGGTCCGCGGCAAACATGTTAAGCTCGCCCGCCCAGCCGCCACCAATGCCCGCTACCGTGCCGCACGCCGCCCTTGCCCAGCCTCCGCGCTGGCTCAGCTCCGCCCAACTGCATCCCGGCCCCGCCGCCGCGCTCAGCGAGTGGCTGTTCGATCAGGGTTCGTTGACCCGACGGCTGACGGCCCTGGCTGAGCAGCAGTTCAGCGTGGTGCCCCTGGAAGAAGGCTGGCAGCCCCTGCGCCACGACGAGTGCCTGGCCCTGGGCGTGCCCACGGGCAGCCAGGGCTGGGTGCGTGAGGTGTACTTGCGCGGCCATGAGCAACCGTGGGTGTTTGCCCGCAGCGTGGCCGCCCGCAGCGCGCTGCAAGGCTCCGGCCTGAACCTGGGCGAGCTGGGCA
>NKIE01000624.1 GCA_002256055.1 Pseudomonas sp. PGPPP3
ATGGCGCGCAGGAACGTGGCGGTGTGGAAGGTGCCGGCACCGACTTCCATATCGTAGGGCTGCAGCACGACGCAGCCTTGCTCGGCCCAGTATTGCTGGAGGGCGAGGATCAAATCTTGGAAGGTGCGCACGGCAGGCGTAGGCTGGGTCACGAAATTCACCTGTTCTTAGGCTGCGACGGAAAGCCCGGGAGTATACCCGATTCCTCCCTGCCGCCACCCCTTGGAGCCTTATGCCGCGCTGCTTCTGGTGTAACGATGATCCCCTCTACATCGCCTATCACGATGACGAATGGGGTGTACCACTACGGGACCCGCAACGGCTGTTCGAGCTGTTGCTGCTGGAAGGTTTTCAGGCTGGGCTGTCGTGGATCACCGTGCTGAAAAAACGTGAGCGTTATCGCCAGGTGCTGTTTGGCTTCGATGTGCAGCGTCTGGCCGTGCTGAGCGATGAGGCGATCGAGGAGCTGATGCAGGACCCCGGCATCATCCGCAACCGCCTCAAGCTCAAGGCTGCACGGCAGAACGCCCAGGCCTGGTTGCGGCTGGACGATCCGGTCGGGCTGCTCTGGTCGTTTGTCGGTGGGGCGGCGAAGATCAATCACTTTGCAGGCCGCAGCGAGGTGCCAGCCATCACCGCGGAGGCTGAGTCGATGAGCAAGGCGCTGAAAAAGGCCGGTTTCACCTTCGTCGGCCCGACCATTTGCTATGCCTATATGCAGGCGGCAGGCATGGTCATGGACCACACCACCGATTGTGATCGCTATCGGCTGCTGGCCAATCCGCGCTAGCAGCGGACGATCCCGTACAATGCCGGCGGTTTGCCGTTAATGGAGTGGTTCCTGTGGAAAAATTCAAAGGCGCGCTGGTGGTTGGCTTCCTGCGCTTGTTCGCCCTGTTGCCGTGGCGCGCCGTGCAGGCCGTGGGTGCCGCCATCGGTTGGTTGATGTGGAAACTGCCCAACCGTTCGCGTGAGGTGGCACGGGTCAATCTGGCCAAGTGCTTCCCTGAGTTGTCCGCCGTCGAGCGCGAGGCCTTGCTCGGCCGGGCGCTGATGGACATCGGCCGGACCTTTACCGAAAGCGCCTGCGCGTGGATCTGGCCGGCGCAGAAGTCGATCGATCTGGTCCGTGAAGTCGAAGGTTTGGACGTGCTGGAGGCGGCGCTCGCCTCGGGCAAGGGCGTGGTCGGCATCACCAGCCACTTGGGCAATTGGGAGGTGCTCAACCACTTCTACTGCGCGCAGTGCAAACCGATCATTTTCTACCGCCCACCCAAGCTCAAGGCCGTCGATGAACTGCTGAAAAAGCAGCGTGTGCAGATGGGCAACAAGGTGGCCGCCTCGACCAAGGAAGGCATCCTCAGCGTCATCAAGGAAGTGCGCCGTGGCGGCGCCGTGGGCATCCCGGCGGACCCGGAGCCGAGCCTGTCGAGCGGCGTGTTCGTGCCCTTCTGCGCCACCCAGGCACTGACCAGCAAGTTCGTGCCTAACATGCTATCTGGCGGCAAGGCCGTCGGGGTGTTCCTGCATGCCCTGCGCCTGGCCGATGGCTCGGGTTACAAGGTAATTCTCGAAGCCGCCCCTGAGGGGATGTACAGCGATAACGTGGAAGAAGGCGTAGCGGCCATGAGCGCAGTGATCGGCCGTTATGTGCAGGCCTATCCGAGCCAGTACATGTGGACCATGAAACTCTTCAAGAAG
>NKIE01000625.1 GCA_002256055.1 Pseudomonas sp. PGPPP3
CGCTTAACCGGGCTGCTGCATCGCGGTCCAGCACACCTTTCTCAACAGCCTTGGCCCGCAACACATCAGGGTCCATACCGTTGCCGTCATCGGAGATCGACAGCAGGATGTGATCGCCTTCCTGCTGGGCCGCCAGTACGATCTTGCCGCTACGGCTCTTACCGTTGGCTTCGCGCTGCTCTGGAGACTCAATGCCATGGTCAACCGAGTTGCGCACCAAGTGCACCAACGGGTCGGCTAGGGCCTCAACCAGGTTCTTGTCGAGATCGGTTTCTTCACCGACCAGCTCCAGGTTAATTTCTTTCTTCAGGCTACGCGCCAAGTCACGTACCAATCGCGGAAAACGACCAAATACTTTCTTGATTGGCTGCATGCGGGTTTTCATTACCGCTGTTTGCAGATCCGCGGTCACCACATCCAGGTTGGATACAGCCTTGGCCATGGCCTCGTCGCCGCTATTGGAGCCCAAGCGCACCAAACGGTTACGCACCAGCACCAGCTCACCGACCATATTCATGATTTCGTCGAGCCGCGCGGTATCAACACGTACAGTGGTTTCAGCTTCACTGGCCGCAGGTTTATCAGCAGCAGCGGCAGGTGCAACTGCCTTCGCGGGTTCAACCTTTGCAGCTACTGGTGCTGGGGCCGGTTTGGCAACGGGTTTGTTCGGCACAGGAGCAGCTGCCGCAGGGGTAGCCGCGGCAGGTGCAGGTGCAGGTGCAGGTGCAGGTGCAGGTGCAGCAGGCTCGACAAACTTCCCCTTACCGTGCAACTGATCTAGCAGCGCCTCAAACTCGTCGTCGGTAATATTTTCACTGGAGCTTGGCACAGCGCTGGGCGAGGCAACGGCTGCAGGCTCATCATTACCAGCGACAAACTGCCCCTTGCCGTGCAATTGATCAAGCAGCGCTTCAAATTCATCGTCGGTGATTTCATCACCGGATGCCGGAGCAGCGGCTGGGGCTGGGGCTGGGGCTGGGGCTAATGCAGCCGGCGCTGACTCTTCTGCCGGCGCAACAAACTGACCCTTGCCATGCAGTTGGTCCAGTAGTGCTTCAAACTCATCATCAGTAATCTCATCGCCAGACACTGCCACCGGGGCCGCCTCAACCACCGAAGCAGGCTCAGCCAAAGCATCAAGCAGCTGATCGAATTCGCTATCGGTGATGTCGCCTTCGACTTCTGACTCAGGCTCAGGTACGACCTCAACCTGCGGCTCAGGGGCCGCCTCAGCGACCACCTCCACGACTGACGCAGGCTCAGCGAGACGCGCCAAAGCTGCCAACAATTGCGGAGTGGCAGGTGTCAGCTCAACGCGCTCGCGCACTTCGGTAAACATGCCATTGACCGCATCCAGGGCCTCAAGCACCACATCCATCAGCTCAGAATCAACCCGACGCGAGCCTTTACGCAAAATGTCGAACACGTTTTCGGCGATATGGCAGCACTCCACCAGCTCATTGAGCTGAAGGAATCCGGCGCCGCCTTTGACGGTGTGAAACCCACGAAAAATCGCATTGAGCAAATTCATATCGTCCGGGCGGCTTTCCAGCTCAACCAACTGCTCGGACAATTGCTCAAGAATCTCGCCGGCCTCTACCAGGAAGTCCTGGAGAATCTCTTCATCGGCGCCGAAGCTCATTCGCGTGCTCCCTAAAATCCAAGGCTGGACAGCAGATCATCGACATCGACCTGGCCG
>NKIE01000626.1 GCA_002256055.1 Pseudomonas sp. PGPPP3
AGCTACGCTTTTTATAGCAATTCTGTTGGCTGGCCTTGTCTATCTATGGCGGATCGGTGCTCTTGATTGGGCTCCCGAGAGTCGCCGCAAACGGCAGGCAAAGCTAAAACAATGAGGCTTTGGCGATGCAATATAAACTCACCAGGATCGACCCGGACGCGCCCAACGAGCAGTATCCGATCGGCGAACGGGAAACCGTAGCCGACCCGCTAGAAGGCCAGGTCCACCGCAACATCTACATGGGTAAGCTCCAGGATGTGCTGAATTCGACGGTCAATTGGGGTCGCAAGAACTCCCTTTGGCCCTACAACTTTGGCCTATCGTGCTGCTATGTGGAAATGACCACAGCCTTTACCGCACCCCACGATATCGCCCGCTTTGGCGCCGAAGTAATTCGAGCATCACCGCGCCAGGCTGACTTCATGGTCGTCGCGGGTACCTGCTTCGTAAAAATGGCGCCGATCATTCAACGCCTCTACGAGCAAATGCTGGAGCCCAAGTGGGTCATCTCCATGGGTGCCTGTGCAAACTCCGGCGGCATGTACGACATTTACTCGGTCGTTCAGGGGGTAGATAAGTTCCTCCCCGTGGACGTTTATGTGCCCGGCTGTCCGCCCCGCCCCGAGGCTTTCTTGCAAGCGTTGATGTTGCTGCAAGAGTCCATCGGCCAGGAGCGTCGTCCGTTGTCATGGGTTGTCGGCGAGCAAGGCGTGTACCGTGCCGATATGCCGTCACAAAAGGAACAGCGACGCGAACAGCGGATTCAGGTCACCAACCTACGCAGCCCCGACGAAGTCTGACGCGGTCTTTGCGCAACAAAGCCCACTCCATTCTTTACGTTGACCGATAGCGACCGAGACTATGACTGCAGACACCGCTCTGTACATCCCGCCCTACAAGGCTGACGACCAAGACGTCGTCGTTGAATTGAACTCGCGCTTTGGCGCTGAGGCATTCACCGCTCAGGAGACCCGTACCGACATGCCGGTGATCTGGGTCGCCCGCGAAAAACTGGTCGACGTGCTGCGCTTTCTGCGTAATCTGCCACGCCCCTACGTCATGCTCTACGACCTGCATGGTGTCGATGAGCGTCTGCGCACCCAGCGCCGCGGCTTGCCAGGCGCCGATTTCAGTGTGTTCTACCACCTGATGTCGATCGAGCGTAACAGTGACGTCATGATCAAGGTCGCGCTGTCCGAGAGCGACCTCTGCCTGCCAAGCGTTACCAGCATCTGGCCGAATGCCAACTGGTATGAGCGCGAAGTCTGGGACATGTACGGCATCACCTTTACAGGTCACCCACACCTGACCCGCATCATGATGCCGCCGACCTGGGAAGGTCACCCGCTGCGCAAGGATTACCCGGCGCGCGCCACCGAATTCGACCCGTACAGCCTGACCCTGGCCAAACAGCAACTGGAAGAGGAAGCCGCGCGCTTCAATCCGGAAGACTGGGGCATGAAGCGCAAAGGCGAGAACGAGGACTACATGTTCCTCAACCTCGGCCCTAACCACCCCTCCGCTCACGGCGCCTTCCGCATCATCCTGCAACTGGATGGCGAAGAAATCGTCGACTGCGTGCCGGAAGTTGGCTACCACCACCGTGGTGCCGAGAAGATGGCCGAGCGGCAGTCCTGGCACAGCTTTATTCCCTACACCGACCGTATTGATTACCTC
>NKIE01000627.1:0-1306 GCA_002256055.1 Pseudomonas sp. PGPPP3
GCGCTCAGCAAGGGCCGCGGCAAGGCGGTCGAACAGATGCTGGGCCACCAGGATGCGCGTGCCGGACACGCAGACTTGGCCGCTGTTCCAGGCAAAGCCTTGCACCAGCGCATCGGCCAGCGCGTCCATGTCACCGAGATCATCGAACACGAGTTGCGGCGACTTGCCGCCGCACTCCAGCAGGGTCACCTTGAGGTTGGACCGGCCGGCGTCCTGCAGCAACTGCAGCCCCGTGGCCGTGGACCCCGTGAAGGTCAGGCAGTCCACGTCCATGTGCCGTGCCAGGGCTTGCCCGGCAGGCAGGCCACGGCCTGGCACGACATTGAAGACGCCCGGCGGCAGCCCGGCCTCCACGGCCAGCTCCGCAAGGCGCAGGCAACTCAGCGACGCCAGCTCCGAAGGCTTGAGCACCAGAGAGTTGCCCATGACCAATGCCGGCACCACCTTGGACAGGGCAACGTACAACGGAAAGTTCCAGGGCGTGACGGCGCCGACCACGCCATGCGGTATCCGAAGGTTCAAGGCCAGCGTGTGGGGCGCGCTGGGCAAGACCAGGTCGGTCAGCTGAGACGCCAGTTGGGCCTGCGCGCGCAAGCCGTCGACAGCCTCGTCGATGTCGCCCAGCGCTTGTGTGATGGGCATGCCCATTTCCAGGGCGTCCATCAAGGCCAGCTCGTCGCCGTGTGTGCGCAGCAGGTCACTCAGCCGGTGCAGCACGCGCGTGCGCTCTGCCGGCGCCAAGCCGGCCCAGGCGCCTGCCTCGAAGGCCTTGCGCGCCGCGGCAACCGCCGAGTCGATCTCCGACAAGCCGCATGCTGGATAGGTGGCGACCACGCGGCCATCATGCGGGTGCACGGACTGGAATGTCTCTGTCGCCAGTGGCTCAACCCGGCACCCGCCGATCACCGGGCGTGTGTCGGCCCGCAGCGCGGCCGCAGCCTGCTGCCAATGCGCCAGGGTGTGGGAGGTGTCGCTGGAGTCGTTCACCGGGCAACGCTTTCGTAGGATGCGGTTGATTTGGCCTTGCGGTCCAACGAACGGAGGATGGCCTTGTGCCGCCGGGCCGTGATCGGGTATCTCCAGGCGATCACGGCGGCCACGCCCATTGCCAGCGCCGGCACGGCCAGTGAGACGAACTGGATGCCGAAGGCTGGCAATGCGTCATAGCTTGGCTGGCCGGGCTGGAATCCGAACAGGCTGACCAACCACAAGCTGCTGGCAGCGGCCACACCACCGGTCAGCTTCACCGTCAATTGCGTCACCGCCACCAGCGGACCTGCGGCGCGATTGCCCGCACGCAAGCCCT
>NKIE01000627.1:1316-1669 GCA_002256055.1 Pseudomonas sp. PGPPP3
CCTCGTAGTCGGACAGATCTCCCGCCAGCGACGTTGGCACCACGATCGCGCCCGCCAAGGTGGCCATGAACACCATCGAGAAAGCCACCAGCATTGGCACCAAACCGCCCATGCCGGGCGCTAGCACCATCTGAATCATCAGTGTTGCCGCCACTGCACCCATTGACACCGACCATACGTGGTGCTTTTCCTGGCGCCTCAACACCCACTGAAGTCCGATCACACCTGCTACCGCAGCCCACACCCCGAACAGCCCTTGCAAAGGGATGGCTTCGCCCGCCTTCAAGTAAGAGTCGATGCGCAAGAATTCGAGGCCAAAATAGAAGCCCACACCCATCTCCCAGAGTGCCATC
>NKIE01000628.1 GCA_002256055.1 Pseudomonas sp. PGPPP3
GTGCAAGGCCATGTAGTGATTTGCGGCTATGGCCGGGTTGGCCAGTCCATCGGTCGCTTCCTACGCCTGGAACAACAGGAATTTATTGCCCTCGACGACGACCCGATCCGCGTGCAGGAAGCCGCCGCAGGCGAAGACCATGTGCACTATGGCGACTCCAGCCGCACCGACCTGCTGCTGGCCGTGGGCATGCTGCGGGCACGCTTGCTGGTGATCGCCGTGGATAACGCCGACATCGCTCTGCGCATCGTCCAGAGAGCACGCAGCCTGCACAGTCACGTGCCGATCCTGGTGCGCACCCGCGACGACAGTCAGCAAGCCGAACTGCTGGCCGCTGGCGCCAGCGAGGTGGTGCCCGAACTGCTGGAATCCAGCCTGATGCTGGCCTCTCACGCACTGGTCATGCTCGGCGTGCCGGAGCCGCGAGTACAAGGCCATATCGACCTGGTGCGGCGCAGCCGCTACAAACTTCTGCACGGTTATTACCACGGTGCCCACAACAACCTGCTGGATGCCCAGGGCCGGCCGCGCTTATTGATGCACGCCGTAACTCTGAGCGCCGACGCCTACGCCTGTGGACAGAACCTGCCGGCTCTGGCGCTGGAGCAACTGGGTCTGGAGGTGCAAGGTGTACGCCGCGACGGTATGGAGCTGGCCCTGGATCAGAGCACTTATTTGTGTGCCGGCGATGCGGTGCTATTGGCCGGCCCATTGGAGGCCATCGAAGCGGGTGAAGCGCGGCTGCTGGGCGGTTTGCGCTAAACCGCGGCAGCTGGGAATCACAGAACTAACCAGTCGCCAACCGACTAAGGTCTAAAAGCCAACCCGCGATCTCCGTGGTTAAGTCACGCAGCTGTAACGGAACTTTCACATTCCACTCAGCCTGCCGACCTCACCAGGAGCCAACAATAATGAAAGCCTCTCCCCTTGCCCAAGCCATCGCCCTCGCCGGCGTGGGCGCTTGCCTGACCCTGCCAAACCTGGCGCACGCTGATTTTATCGCCGACAGCAAAGCCAGCCTGGAGCTGCGCAACTTCTACATGAATCGCGATTACCGTCAGGATGGCAGCCCCGCCCTGCCGAAAGTGACCGGCAAGACACCGGTGGAGTATCGGAGCAAGTCTGAAGAGTGGGCCCAGGGCTTCCTGATGCGCTACGAGTCTGGCTTTACCGAAGGCACAGTCGGCGTGGGCCTCGACACCATCGGCACTCTGGGCGTGAAGCTGGACTCCGGTCGCGGCACCAGTGGCACCGGCCTCTTGCAAGCTGATCGGGAAACCGGCGAAGCCCAAGACAGCTACGGCGACCTGGGCGTAACCGCAAAAGTGCGCGTATCCAAGAGCGTCCTCAAGGCCGGCACCCTGATGCCCAAGCTGCCGGTGGTTATGTCCAACGACTCGCGCCTGCTGCCGCAGAGCTTCCAGGGCGGCCAACTGAACTCCATGGAAATCGACGGCCTGATCGTTGATGCCGGCCAACTGAGCCGCGTCAACCAGCGCGACTCCTCGGACCATGAAGTCATGACCCTAACCAGCGGTACCGGAAGCACACTCAAGGCCCGCGGCTTTACCGGCCTGCCGGGTGCTGGTCTGGGCAGCGATGAGTTCAACTTCGCCGGCGCCAGCTACAAGTGGAACGATCAGCTGACCACCAGCTACCAC
>NKIE01000002.1:0-1635 GCA_002256055.1 Pseudomonas sp. PGPPP3
AGGTCTTCCTTTTGGTGTTTTTTCATGACGGAGGAAGAGGGGGATTACTTTTGAATCACGCACTCGGGCGAGGACATCACCAGCCAGAGCGCGGTCCTGATGCGGTCCCGCATGTAGGTGGCCTGATTGGTCGCGCTGGTGGAGCTGTTTCCTGAGGCGGAGATGGAAGCGACGGCATCAAGGATGAGCGTGCGCGGCTTTCCGGCGGTGTTGCCGTAGCGGGCGTTGAGGCCACCGGCGCAGAGCAGGAAGTCGATCCGGTCCACCACGGCGGTGCAGGCCTCGGCGATCTTGGTGGCGTTGTTGAAGGTGCCGACGTCGAGATTGGTGAACAGGCCATCGCCATTCACATCCACGACCGCCATGTAGAGTGCGTTGAGGGGCGTCACATCGATGAGCACGTTGTGGGCGCTCGTTCCGTAGTTGTAAGGCGGCAGGTTCTGATCGACGAGGTTGGAGACGCTGGGCGAGCCTCCAAAGATCGGAGTGTAGATGAAATTGGAGCTCTGGATAACCGTGTTCTCGTTGGCCAATTGAAGCTCGGGCGAGTTGAGTCCGTTGGCGGCCAGCAGTCCGGAGGGCGAGTAATCCGGGAGGAACCAGTTGAAGACGGTGGGCGCGGCCAGCGGACTTTGGGCAAGCGCGGCCGTGCTGTTGTTGAGACGTGGACGTGTGGTCCCTGCCGGAAATTTCGCGAGCTCGGTCGAAGGGAATCCGTAGGCTGACAAGTCGGAAAGCGGAAGCTGGGACTTCGCTCCGAAGGCTCTCAGGAAGGCGGTGGCGCGGACGATGGGCTCGCGTGGTTTTCCCGAGCTCGTCAGCGAAAGCGCCTGGCTCTGAGAGCGCGCTTCCGGGTCGAGCAGAATGGCCTTCACAACTGCTGGGAAGTTTCCGCCCGAGGAGGTGAACACGTTCGAGACCCGATAGAGGTAGCCGGCCGAGGGATTCGAGGTGACCAGCCGCTGGATCAGGCGACGGCAGATGAAAGGCGCGGTGTTTGAGTGATTCGAGAGATGGGTGACCACATCGGCGAGATCCTTTTGCCCGGTCTGGTTGGCGGGCAGCGAGAGGCCGATCATCGACTTGGCTCCGATGTCGTGATTGGTGGAAAACATCGCCATCGGCGAAGTCCACTGCGCCTCGAAGCGCTCGCTGCCGTTGCCGTAGGTGAAGCTGGTGTTGGCGATGACGGTGTTGGAAGTTGAAGGGTTGTTCCGCTGGCTGAACGACCAGCCCGTGAACACCCGTGCCATTTCGGTGATGTCGGTCTGCGTGTAGGTGCTGATCGGCAGGCCGTTGGCACCGAGCTTCAGCGAGCCATCGGGATGGAGTTGCACCAGGCCGATCGAAAACAACTGCATGATCTCGCGGGCATAGTTTTCATCCGGCGAAGTCACCACGTTTCCACCAGCGTCATAGGTCGCTTTGGAGTTCCGGAGGTGCGAGAGGTAGTAGCCCATCATCGGATGGGTGGAGACGCCTTCCAGAAGATTCCGATAGGAGCCAGAGGCATTGGTACGAAGCATGTCGTAGTAACTCGCGGCCCCGTAAGAGCGTTCCGCGATCAGGCTGTCAGCTTCCGAGATGACGAAGATCTCGCTCAGGGCGAAGGCGACGCGCTGGCGGAGATGATCC
>NKIE01000002.1:1645-24651 GCA_002256055.1 Pseudomonas sp. PGPPP3
AGATGATCCGGCGCGTGAAGAGCATGCAGCCACCAGCCGCGGCGGCGGTTGTTGTTGTTCGGGTCGAAAGCAGCGCTGTAGTTGACGTCCGTGATCGGCAGTGCGGCGCGGCTGATGATTTCCTGCTGGTTCGCTGCGGTGGTGTAGGCCAGCAGCGAGGGCGAGGGCACGGTGAACTGCTCGTCGATCCAAGTACTGTAGGCTGCGGTCTGGTTTCCTCCGGCATTGGCGACCCGGGTCTGGAGATCCGTGATCAAGGCCGGGGTCGGCCCGAAGGTCGCCTGTGTCAGGAAGCGCACGATGTCCCGATCCAGCGCGGTGCCCGAAAGCGTTCCAACAGGCGTGGCCGCCGGTGGAGTCTGGAAGGTTGTGGAGCCGTTGGTGGCAAGGAACGGTGCCTCGATTTCCCCGCTCACATTCGCCATGGTGTAGACGCCGAGCTTGACGCTGCCGCTCAGCAGGGCATCGAGCACCGACTGGTCGGTGGTGAACGACTGGCTGGCGCGGATGAACCAGAGTTGTCCGCCGTAGGCGAATGGGGGAACGGATTGCAGGATCAAGGCGGAGGTGTTCACCACCTGCACCGAGTTCACCGGTGAGTTGAGGTTTGAGAAGGAAACGGCGACCGTGGCGAAGTCATTGTCGCCTTCGAGCAGGATCGTTGCGATGCCCCTGCCCAAGGTGCTGACACCAGGACTGGCGCCGAGGTAGGCGACGAGCAGTCGCTGGTTGGCTTCCAGCGGTTTGGCGTCTGCGATCGCAACCGCGCCCTCCAGTGTCGAGCCGCCGATGAGGACCCGGAGTTGTTCGGGGACCTCGGCCCTGGTGGCGGTGGTTGGCGTGATGGAAAGTGACGTGGAGAATTCTCCAGCAGGGATCACCAGGCGGGTCGTCACCTGATTTGAGGAATCCTTCAGCGCATAGTCGTCGCCGGCGGCGGAGGACTTGGTTGAATTGGTCGTGCCCGCCGATTTCAGGAAAAGCGTCATCGGGTAGCCCGGCGCGCTGGAGCGGGAAACGGTCAGCGCTGCCGCCTCGTTTTCCTTTTCATAGGCGGTGGCCGCAGTGACCTCGATCGAGACATTGCCATCCCGCAGCATCTGCAGCATCTCGGTGGCAACGGCGAGGTCGTTTCCCGGAACGCCTCCTCCGAAGGTATCCGCCGTGGTGGGATCGAAGCCCGTCAACTGCCGCTCGGCCCAATCGTTCAAGCCATCGGCATCGGCATCCAGATCGGCGACCGCGACGCGGAAGAAGCCCTTTCCTGTCGCTGCGGGAGCCGTGAGGACAAGCGCGTTGCCGTTGCCGGGGATGGCTGATCCGACCGGCAGCCAGGGACCATCCAAGGTCAGGCAGGAAGTGAGTTGATAATTCTTCCCGAGCTGGCTGACCACGCTGATCTGAAACGTTCCGGCCTGCGAGGCGATCGACGCGGCATGGCGGGAGTTGGCATCGAAGGGATTCGTTCCGGCCTTCGATTCGTCCGCGTTTGAAATGCCATCCCCATCCTCATCCGCCCCCGGAAGCAGGGTGCTGGCGTGATAGCGAGCCTCCCAGACATCGCACATGCCATCATTGTCCACATCCAATGCCAGCAGCGGCAAAGTCGTGAAAAGGAACCCGAAAGCGGTGGAGATGCGCATCATTTGGCAAAATCGATCATTTAGAGGTATTTCGTTCATACCCCCTCAAAGCCGATCAGTCGCGCAAAAAATGTGTCCCCTCCCTGCGTGAAACTGCGAGCCTCGATCTACTTCGTGGAATTCTGACGAAACACGAACACGCCGTTCTTGTTCGCCACGACGACGTCGGCCTTGCCATCACCGTTGACGTCGGTGGCGGTGACCTGGGTGCCTACTCCCGAGTTGCGGTCGATCTCATGCGGAATGATTTCCGCGCCGCCCTTGCCGTCGCGCTTGGTCTCGAACCAGTAGAGCACCGAGTCGCTGTTTGGCTCCGGGTCGCCATTCGGGCCGTGGGCCCAGTGGCGTTTTCCTGTGACGAAGTCAGTGACACCATCACCATTGAAATCCGCAGCGGCCAGGGCATGGAGCTGGGAAAAACTGATCGCTCCCGGGGTCTTGATGGCTTCCGGGGGGAGGATCTGGTGGTCGGTGAAATTTCCATCCGCCGTCTGCTCGAACCAGCCGAGGCCGTATCCGTGGGCGTTGTAGGCGGTGACCACGTCGTTTTTGCCATCGCCATTCACATCGAAGACGAGCATCTGCGCGCCGCCGTTTTGCTGGGGCGGGCTGAATTTCACCGGGTGAAAGGCCCAGGCTTTTCCGGCTTCGGCGGGCTGTTCATACCAGCCGTCCTTTTCCAGCAGATCGATGCGCTTGTCACCGTTCAGATCGCCCGCTCCGTAGCCGTGGGTGTAGCGCTGGAAGCGTTTCGGATTGGAAGGAGCGACGGCTTGGAATTTCGAAGGTTCACCGGGTTTTCCCCAAGCGATTTCAGCGTAGCCGGGGGAGCCGCCGCTGAGGGCGAGGATCTCCGGCTTGCCGTCGCCCGTGACGTCGCCGAGCGCGGGCGATTCGCCGTCGGTGGAGTCCAGCAAGGAGTGGCGCGGCCAGAGTTCGCCGGGCTTTCCGGGATTGAGGAAACCCCAGGTCTGCTTGCCCGGGTAATCGAAGACGACGATGTCCATCTTGCCGTCGCTGTTCAGGTCGGCGCTGTCAGCGAGGAAGTAGTTCGAATAGCCCTTGGCGCCATCATAAGGCGTGGCGGGTGGAGTGGTGTAGGCGACCCGTTGGTCGAACTTCGGCCCGAGCCACAAGTAGGCCCCGGCGGCGATGTCCTTCGTTCCATCGCCATTGAAATCGGCGACCGCTGCGCCTTCCGCGACGAACTCCTCGGAGACGACTTGTTTCGTGAAGGTGACATCGCCCGCGTGGACGCAGGGGACAAGGGCGAGAAGGAGGATGCGTTTCATCGGCGACGGATACTGGTCGAGGTGCTGGATTGTTTCTCAGGAAGTCACGCGAGCGGAGTGAGGACGAACCAGCGCATCCGGGCGGGCCGGCCCTCGTTCATCAACGGCAGCACGCGCTGGCGCAGGTCATCGGAAAGCGGCAGGCCACGGGTGTCGTCCAGGGTTCGTGGTTGGGAAAGGATGTCCTCGCAGTGATGGGTCGCTTGGAAACGCTGGCGGAGCAATTCGTCCAGACCGGGCTCGAAGCAATCGTGGACCTCCACCACGATCACCGTGCGGGAAAGCGCCGGGATCGCCTCGGGATCGAGCAGCTGCCGTTCGCCGCCTTCCACGTCCATCACCAGCAGCGGTCGACCGCTTTCCGGCAGGACGGCCCGTAGATCCGCAGGTTCGCAGAAGCCGCGGTTGTCGAGGCGCCCGCTGAACTCGTTCGCCAGCGCCATTTCCGCGACGGCGGTCTGGCCATCGGGGTCGGCCTCGAAGCACACGATCCTGGCGGATGGAAACCGCCGGGCCAGCCCGCCGACGTAGTAGCCTTCGCCCGCGCCGACGATGATGATGTCCTGAAACGTCGTGTTTGCCAGACCTTCGAACGTCGGGTGAAGCTCCAGCTCGTAGGTGCCGAGTAGCTTGGGGAAATACTCGCTGCCGATGCCGTAGGTGGGATAGCGGAGGCCCTTGAACGGCCCGCTCAGGACTGTGGGATTCTTGTCACGGCCGAGTTTCAACCGGGCCGCGAGGCCGGGGCCGCGATACTTGTTGAGCCGCATCCGGACGGTCCTCGGGATCAGCCGCCGTGCGAGTTTGAAGAACAGGGCGGCGAGGGGATTCATCGGCGTTGGAGCGGACGCAGGCTTAGTCGGCGCTGAAAGTTCCGTAAACCTCAAAACAGCATGGCCATCGCCCGCCCCTCCGATCATCCTCGGGCATGAGATTGCAGCAAGGCCAGCTTTGGCGGACCAAAACGGGCTACATCCGGATCACCTACTTGGAACGGTTCGGCGTGGAGTACAAGAGAATCGCGGACCTTGAAGACGGTGCGGGTGAGCACCATGAAGCGACGAAGAAAGAGTTCTGCCGCCTGCTGAAAGGCGCCACTCTGCTGGAGCCGAAGCCTGAGGAGCCGGCGAAACCGGACGCCTGAGGCCGTGTTTCAGCGAACCGGCTCGGGCTTCTTCTCGCTGCCTCCCGCGACGGTCTTGCCGTTTGTTAGATCGACCAGATCCATCAGCACCTTGAAGCCTTCGCGCTTGATCGGATCGAGCCCGCTCGGCCATTCGGGCGTGTCGTTCAGTTCGGCGATGGGATCTTTGGCACGGCGCAGGTAATCGGCGGTTTCCTTGGTGGGGTCGAAGGCGTGGAAAGGCGCACCAGCCGCGAGATCGGCGAGAGTGATTTTCGAAAGCTTCACGTTCTTCGCGTCCTCGGCCTCCAGCATCTTGAATCGCTCACGGCGCTCGGCATTGCGCTGGCTCAGCCGCGCATCCAGCTCGCTCAGCTCCTTGCGGCGCTCGTCGAGATTGAGTGAAACGGAGTTCTTCTTGCGCAGCTCCTCAGATCGCTTGGCGTCCTCAGCGTAGTAGTTGAAGTCCTTGTCCGCCTGCACCCGCTTGGCGCTGAACTCCTTGAGCTGCGGCAGGAACAACTGCTTCTGATCCATTGGACAAAATCCCGGCGCAGGCTTGATCGCGTCGTGGGGGAATGCGTGATCGAGGAACTTTTCGCCGAACTCCATCGAGTCCGCCGGTCCTGGCAGCACGATGTCGGAGGCCACGCCCTCAAGCTGGGTCGACGAACCGGATGGGCGGTAGAACTTGCGCGTCGTGAGCTTCAGCATCCCGGCTCCATCGCGATCCGAGAAAAACGGCAGCATCTTCGAGACATCGAGCGCTTCCTGCACGGTGCCTTTTCCAAAGGTGGACGAATCGCCAACAATGACCGCCCGGTTGCAGTCTTGGAGCGCTCCGGCGAGGATCTCGCTGGCGGAGGCACTGGCCTTGTTGATCAGCACGACCATCGGTCCCTTGTAAATCGCCTCCTGATCATCGGCATCGGACGCCTTCACCTGACCGAGTGTCGTCTTCTCCTGCACTACCGGACCGCTGCCGGTGAAGAAGCCCGTCATCCTGCGGACTTCTTCCAGCGAGCCGCCGCCGTTGTCGCGCACGTCGAAGACCAGGCCGTCGATTTTCTCCGCGACGAGACGCTTCAGGAAGCCTTCGACATCCTTCGCGCAGCGGATTTTTGGATTGGAGAAATCGGCATAGAAGGAAGGAAGTTGGATCCAGCCAAGACGACGTGGCGCGCCGTCGGATGATTTGGTATCGAGGATCCCGGCACTGGCCTGAGTGCCCTTGATCTCCACCTTGCCACGTGGAATGACCACGATCTTCGTGTCCCCGGCAGCCGCGGTGGCGGGCTGGACTTTGAGCCGGACCGTCGTGCCGGCCTTGCCGCGGATCAGATCGACCACCTTGTACTGATCCATGAACTTGATGTCCGTGAAGCTGCCGGAGTTGTTCGTGTCGACCTCCAGAATGCGGTCGCGCAATTGCACCGTGCCCTCGCGATCCGCCGGTCCGCCGATCATGATGCCCATCACCCGCGTGGTGCCGTCATCGTCGGCCCTCAGCTCCGCGCCGATGCCGACCAGTTCGTTTCGCATGCTGTCGTTGAAACGGCTCGCCTCGCGGTCGATCATGTAATCCGTGTGCGGATCGTAGGCGCGGGCCACCGCTTGGAGGAGACCATCGGCGATGTCATCCTCGGCCGCGCCGCTGACGCTGGTGAGGTAGCGTTGATAGCGGAGGGTGACCTTTTCCTTCGGCGGCACCTCGCTCTGGGTCGGGTCGGGCTTGCCCTGATCCTTCGCCATCTTCGCCTGCAGCTCGCGCACCACGATTTCGGAAAGGACCGCCTCCTTCAGCATGGCCCTCACGCGGGAATCCGCTTCGGCATCATCCTTCGGCCAGGGGGTCTCGTCGCGGTCGCGCGGGGTCGTTTCCTTCGCGCTGAAATCCAGTTCCGTGTCCTTGAGGAACTTCTTCGCCATCTCGCCCCGCGTGGCCACTCGTGTCTTGAAGGTTCCATGGACATCGTTCGCCACCTCCATCGTCTTGCTGGAAATGAGCAGCTTGAAGAGCTTGTCGCCGTAGAGCTCGCCGAAGTGATCCACATCCTTCTGCGTGAAATACATCTTCGAGGGATCGAGCTGCTTCAGATACTCCGCCAGGAATCGGCGGCTGGTCTCCTCATTGAACGGCAGCCGCGCGAAATGGGCGTTCTGCAGCATGATTGCCACCTGGCGGCCCACTTCATTGAAATTGGCCTGATCGGCACGGGCATCTGCGGAGAAAGTGGCAAGCGCCACCGCGGCAAGCGCGGCACGGCGGAAAACGGAAGGTTGCATGGAAAGTGGAGGTGAGGCGTTCCCGGCGTGGGCTTGGCCAACCATGAAGCGTCCGGGCGGCGGAGTCTTCTCTAAAAATTCCCCGGGCCTCACCCATTCACCGGATTGACGGAAAGATGGATTTACCGTATTTACGGCAGCATGAAAACAACGGTGGTTTTGAAGGATGATGTTTTCCGAAGGGCGAAGTCGCGCGCGGCCCTGCTTGGGAAGCCTTTGAGCCTTTATCTGGAAGAGTGCCTGGAGGCCTCACTCGAAGAGGGCGAGCCCGCGTCGTCGCTTGCTGAATGGGCACTGAGTCTGCCGACGGTTTCAAAAGCCGCTTCCAAGGATCTGAAAGCCGCGCTTTCGGCAAAGGATTTCCGGCCAGTCGAACCCGGGATGTGGGAATGATCCTCGATACCAATGCACTTTCCGCACTCGCGGACAAGGATTCAGAGCTGTTGGCCAAGCTGTCATCGGCCAGGGTGCTGGCAGTGACCTATGTGACGGTCGGCGAATATCTCTTCGGGATCCTGGCCTCGAAGAAGCGCCGCGAACTGCAGTCGTGGCTGGAGGCATTTCTGGAGCGGGCGAAGATCCTCCATTGCGACCATGCCACGCTGCTGCACTACGCGCAGATCCGGGACGAACTCAAGAAGGCCGGAACGCCGATTCCCGCAAACGATTGCTGGATCGCGGCATTGGTCAGGCAGCACAAGATGGAGATTCTCAGCAAGGACCGTCATTTCGATCGCGTCGCAGGCATCAAGCGGATCGAGTGGTAGCCTGTTTCGCAATACCAACTGGAATTGTTGATCTCAAATCACCTCCGCGTCCCAAATCCTTGCCAGTTCGTTGACCGACCTCGCCTCCTGCCAAGTTTCCATTCCTTCCGTCCAGACCAGCGACTCGGGAAGCAGGCGACCCCGACGGACGCCCAGTCTGAGATCGTTGATCGTCACCGGGCCGTGCCGGGCATCACCACCGTCGTTCCAGAACCAGATGGCAGGAGCTTCTTCAATGCGGGGTCGGGTCGGATGGATCGGTGCCGGGCGGGCGGCCGACTTTGCCATCGGCAGCGCGGGCGGCATGAGCCGCGAGGATTTGGGTTCCAGCGGCGGGGCCAGACTCCGGCTGTCCATTCCCAACGCCCGGTCATGTTGATCGAGGCGGGAAAGTGTGTGATTGGAAAACCCCTCGACCTTCTGACGTGTTCTTTGTCCTTGATCCCGCAGCCGACGGTTCATCTCCAACTGCGCATTGAGGATCGCCCGCTCGGCATTCAGGTTGCTCAGGGCAATGATGATGATTAGGCCGATGAACGAGAGAAAGAAGCCGCAGCAAAACCAGCCAAAGGCATTCCGCCCCTTGGAGTTCGCGATCAAAGCACAGATGCCTCCCATCAGGCACATGAAGAAAAGCGGTCCGATTCCATCCATGACAGCCAAGCCCTTAAATCATCCACCAGCAGATGCCAAACCATTCTATTCCGGCAAACGGTCGACGGAATAGAATCTCGACCGGAGATACGATGAAGGTGACGAGTCCGTGGCAACACTTGAATTTCGGAACCTGGCCCTTTTGGTTACTCGTTGAGAACAGGCGGGCTCGATTGGAATTTACCATCCCTTGACAGACAAAACGGGCCCAAGAAGGCATCATGCAACCTCTTGAAGTAATCACGCTGATGACCAAATCCATTGCCACCCTCGTCGCCATGCTCATGGCAGCCTTCATTTCACACTCCTTCGCCGCCGAGGAGAACCAGAGGCGCGAGAAGAAGTTCAAGGGGGTGGAGCTCTATGCCCGCTACGACAAGGACAAGAACCAGTGGTGCTTCGGAATGCTTTCCGGGACGAATCGCGAAAAGCAGGCGAACGAAGTGAATGAATCCCTGACCCTCAACGGACTCGATGCCCTCCTCGCGGAAATGAAGCAGCTCGCACCCCAGGAAGAGGTGTTTCTGGTCTCGTCGGGTTGGAACGATTTGCAGGTAAGTCCGCTGGACGAGGACACTCAGAAGAAACTCGTCGAGTTCTGCGCGAAGCACGAGATCATCCTCAGCGGCGAGGGAAAATGGCTGCAACAGCCCAACCGGACGATTGCCGCGATGGAGGCATCCGCCACCCTTCGCGAGCTGATCCTTTCCCAGACTGAAATCGACGGCAAGGGACTGGCGATGATCGCGGAGAAATTCCCCGCCCTCGAGTCGCTGGAGCTTTCCTACTGCGGGATCACCGATGCGGACCTTTCGCCTCTGGGCAAACTCAAGGCGCTCCA
Source organism: Pseudomonas sp. PGPPP3 (assembly GCA_002256055.1). Lineage (GTDB taxonomy): Bacteria > Pseudomonadota > Gammaproteobacteria > Pseudomonadales > Pseudomonadaceae > Aquipseudomonas. The sequence continues at coordinate 10,252 of NKIE01000002.1, forward strand.
GACGCTGAAGATGAACGACAACTACGAGATGACTGGCAACTCGTTCGGTTTCGTGGCGGATCTGAAAAACCTGCGCCGTCTTAATCTGGACCAGTGCGTGAAACTCACCGACGAGGCAGTTGCCGGGATTTCCAAATCCTCCACCATCGACTCGCTCAACCTCGGCTCCTGCAAGAGCCTGACCGCAGCCTGTGGCCCTCATCTGGCCGCCATGACAGGCCTGAAGGAACTGGCGGTTCCGGGGATCGGACTTCCCGATGCCTCCATCAAGGACCTCGTGAAAATCAAAGGCCTGACCTCGCTCGACATCGCAGTGAGCAAGGTTTCGGATGAGAGCCTGGCCTTGATCTCCACCCTGCCGAATCTCAAGCGCCTGGACCTGCGGGCCTGCCGGAGCCTGACCTTCAATGGCATCAAATCCCTGGCTCCTCTGCACTTGGAATCCCTCGACCTGAACGTGGTCGGGAGTGAGAGCGAGCCGCTTGACGAGAACGAATTGATCAAGTTCGCCAAGGAAACCTGGCCAAGATGCGAGGTCTATACCACGCACAAGCATATCAAGCCGCGATTGGACTTCGGCTTCCGTCCCGCTGGTCGGGTACCTGCAGGCAGCGGTTCAAGGTGCCGCGAATCTACCTGCTATGCCCATAGCCGGGTCAGACCGCCAAAACTCCCAGTGCCCATGGTTCCGTCGGCCAGCCGCAGTCACTCTCGTTCGGAAAGTTCAGATTTCTGCCAAGGATTTCCCAGTCGGCGTGTCATCTAGCATGAACTCCATCACACGCCATGAGAAACCACCGCTTCATGACCCTCCGCCGCCTTGCCGGCCTCTCCCTGCTCGGCACCGCCGCCACCGCCAGCGCGGATCCCTCACTGACGATCTACAACCAGAACTTCGCCGTCGTCCGCGATACCCTGCCGCTCGACCTCAAGGCCGGCGTCAATGAAGCCCGCTTCTCCGGCATGACTGGCCTGGCGGAAACCGATTCGGTGATCCTGCGCGACTCGGCCGGAAAGGCGAAGTTCCAGATCCTCGAGCAGGCCTATCGCAACGATCCCGTCTCCTCCGGCCTGATGCTCCAGCTCAACGAGGGCAAGACCATCGACTTCTTCGTCCGCGAGCCGAACAAGCCCGACCGCACCGTGCAGGGCACCATCATCCGCAGCGGCTACTCGCCCGGCGGGCAGATCACCCAGCCGATCATCGAGGTGGAAAAGAAGCTCCAGTTCTCCCTGCCCGGCGAACCGATCTTCCCGGCCCTCGGCGACGACACCATCCTCAACCCCACTCTCACCTGGACCCTCAACTCCGCCGAGCCCGCCAAGTTCGATGCCGAGATCGCCTACGTCACCGGCGGCCTCTCCTGGAAGTCCGATTACAACATCGTCGCCGCCGACAAGGGTGACACCATCGACCTCGTCGGCTGGATCACCTTCAACAACCAGAGCGGCACCGGTTTCAAGCAGGCCAAGGTCAAACTCATGGCCGGCGATGTGAACAAGGTGCAGCCGCAGGCGATGTCCATGCGCGCAATGGGAGGGATCAAGAGGGACATGGCAGCGGCCGCGATGGACGAACCGGTCAGCGAGAAATCCTTCGCCGAGTTCCACCTCTACACAATCGGCCGCCCGGTCACCCTGCGCAGCCAGGAGACGAAGCAGGTCGAGTTCATCCGCAGCACCGGCGTCAAGGCTCCGAAGATCTATGTCTATGACGGCGCGACGATGAACTACGGCGCGTGGAACTACTATCGCGGCGAGGGCGAATACGGCGTGCCGACCAACAAGAAGGTCTGGACGCTGCGCGAGTTCAAGAACAGCAAGGACAACAACCTCGGCATGGCCCTGCCCAAAGGCCGCCTGCGCTTCTACAGCCAGGATGACGACGGCTCGCTTCAGTTCACCGGGGAGAACAACATCGACCACACCGCCAAGGACGAAACCGTCCGCGTCTACCTCGGCAACTCCTTCGACCTCGTCGGCGAGCGCCGCCGCACCGCCTACAAGGTGGATTCGTCCAACAAGTGGCTCGACGAGACCTTCGAGGTCAAACTCCGCAACCACAAGAAGGAGCCCATCGAGATCCGCGTCGTCGAGCACCTCTCACGCTTCGACAACTGGGAGCTGAAAGAGAAGTCCGACGACTTCCGCAAGCTCGACAGCCACACCATCGAGTTCCCCGTCACCGTCAAGCCGGACGAGGAAAAGATCGTGACCTACAAGGTCCACTACACCTGGTGATCAGCCCTCAAGGAGCGTGGGCAGGATGCCCACGCTCCCTGAATCAAATCTTCTCGATCCGGAACACCACCGGCGTGCTGTTGATGCAGCTGAGTCAGGGTGCGAGGATTTCCGGATCCCCGGAGCGGTGGAAGGAGAGGAAATCGCGGAGATTCAGAGTGAAGAGGCGCTTCGCTCCGGCCTTGCGGGCGGCGACGAGATGCAGGTAGTCGTGAATCGCTCCGCCACGGACGCCACGAGACTCCGCCTCTTCGAAGGCGCTCAGAAGGTCTGCCGGGCTCAGTGAATTACTGACGAGCTTGGGTGAGACCTGCAGGCGTAGCAGAGCAGCGGCGTCAGAAGGGGCGACACGAAAGCCAAGCCTACCGCCGGTCAGGGTACTGAAGGCCTCCGAGTAGGCGTGATCGAAGACGGTGGTCCGACTGGTGAGGAGCGCTTTCCGACAGGCGGCATGGTCGGGATCATCGGCGCAGAGCGCGGAGATGAGGACCGAAGAGTCGAGAGCGGACTTCATTTCCGTTTCACGCGTGTGGTCGCCCGCTCGTCGCGGAAATCCCGATCTGCTTTAAGGGCCTGCACGATGCTGCCGCGTTTGAGGGGAGGGCCACCTTGGATCACAGGGAATCCATCCTTGAGCTTGATGCTCACCGGATCCGGCTCAGGTGCCGCGTGGAGTTTGCCGCCCTGGACTTCCAGTTTCAGTCGGCTGCCTTCGTGCAATCCGAGACTGTCGCGGATGGACTTCGGCACGACCAAGCGTCCGGATTTGCCAAGGGTGATGGTAATGCCCATGGCAATTGAATTACCATTTTTTGTGGCACTCCGCAATGAGCAATGTCGTCAGGCGCAAGTGATTCACCTCGAAGGGCGGGAAGCCAGAGACGCTTGATGCTTCTGCGCTTTCTCCCTCTCTTCCCTGAAATCTCTCTTCAAATCTTCTCGATCCTGAACACGACCGGCGTGCTGTTGATGCAGTCGAGGGATTCGATCTGGGCGAGTGCGGTCTTGAGGGTGCCGAACTTGCAGGTGTGGAGCAGGAAGACCATGTCGACGAAGGCGGCGTCGGGGTTTTCCGGATTCACCGGGGAATGGGTGCCGGAGATGCCGATGCGGTGATCCGCCAGCACGCGGGCGATTTCCGCGACTACGCCGGGGCGGTCGGTGACATCGAAGCGGACGTAGTAGGCGGTCTCGGTTTCCTCGACGGGCAGAAGATTTCCGGACTCACGGTAGGGGAGGAAACCACGATGGCCGTTCGGCAGGGCGAGGGAACGCGCGGCCTCGACGAGGTCGGCCACGACGGAGGAGGCGGTTGGGTCCTGGCCGGCCCCACGACCGTAGAAGAGGGCATCGCCGACGGCATCACCATGGACGGCGATGGCATTGAAGACGCCGTTCACGGAGGCAAGGATGTGCTTTTTCCCGATGAAGGAGGGCTGGACGCGCAGCTCGATGTCGCCCGAGGCATGCTCGCGGATGACGGCGAGGAGTTTCACGACGTAGCCGAGTTGCTTGGCGAAGGCGATGTCGATCGGCCGGACCTGCTCGATGCCGGCGACGTGGATTTTCGCGGGATCGATGGGAAATCCGTAGGCGAGGGTGGCGAGGAGGATGGCCTTGTGGGCGGCGTCCCAGCCATTGACGTCGAGGGTGGGATCGGACTCCGCGTAACCCAGGCCCTGGGCCTCGGCGAGGGCGGGCGGGTAGTCGAGCCCGGCCTCGGTCATGCGTTGGAGGATGTAGTTGCTGGTGCCGTTGATGATGCCGACGATGGAATCGAGGCGGTTGCCGACGAAGGATTCCTGGACCGACTTGATGATCGGGATGCCTCCGGCGACGGCGGCCTCGAAGTGGATCGGGGTGTCGAATTCCCGGGAAATGGCGAACAGTTCGGAGCCGCGTTCGGCGAGGAGGGCCTTGTTGCCGGTGACCACGGGCTTTTTCGCGCGCAGGGCGGCGGCGACGATCTCGAAGGCATCGGTGGTGCCGCAGATGAGCTCGACGACGAGGTCGACCGCCGGATTTTCCACCAAGGCGCGCCAGTCGGTGGTGAGGAGCTCCGGGGGAACATCCGAAGCGGTCGCGCGGGTTTTGGCGGGATCGCGGACGAGGATGCTGCGGATGGCAAGCTCGACCGAGCCGCCGGTGCGGTCGGTGATGAGTCCGCCGTTGCGTTGCAGGGTGTTCCAGACTCCGGAACCGACGGTTCCGAAGCCAGCGAGGCCGATGCCGAGTGTGGAGCAGGTCACGGCGCGACTCTGAGGGCTGACCGGGCCTGCGCCAAGAGCGGAGAATGGGAAACCTGGGGCGGGCGGATTATTCTTCCGCGCCCAGCTGTCGTTCCGCCTCCAGCCAATCGCCTTCGTGGCTGCCTGGCAGGTCGTTTTCGATCCGGCGGCGGTAGTTCAAATAGGCGGCCTTGGCGATCTCGTCGGTGCTGGGCCGGGCCTTCGGGACCGTTTTCGCGGCCTTCTTGGCAGCGGCCTTTTTCGCAGGCTTGGGCGCGGCGGCGTCCGGAGATTTCGCGGCCTTCTTTGCCGCTTTCTTGGCAGTTTTTTTCGCAGCCATGAGGACAGGTGGTTGGAGTTGACCCAGCACGACCGATGCCATTTAGCCGGGACGGTCCGAATATCGCATGATTGCAAGTGGGTTGTGAAGCCGTATAATGCGCCCGTGGCAAACGAGTATTCATGGCGAAACGGGAGCAGCGCGGCGGTTTACCGTGAGCCCAGCCATGACCATTTCGGCTGGTGGGTTCTGGCGGCGCTGCTGCTTTCCCTGCTGCTGCATGTGGTCGCCTTCTTCGCGCTTGATCGCGTGAAGATCGTGCTCGGTTTCCCCACCTCCGAGGAAATCCAGACCGGACCGGTGAATGTGGATCGTGTCGAGATCAGCCCGCCAGACGTCGAGGACATTCCTCCGCACGACGAGGCCGTGATGCCACCGAAGGACCTCGCTCCGCTGCTCGATGAGGTCGATATCCTCGACAAGCTGCCAAAGGACGCCGACATCGACATGACCGCCGATCTCGACAAGCCGGTCTTCAATGTGAAGATCCAGAGTCCCGTCCAGTCCGGCGACCCGGAGGGCGCGACGGAAACCTCCGCCAAGGGCTTCATTGTCGACTCCGATCTCAAGGATTTCGGTCGCAGCGAAACAAGCCTGATGCCTGCTGCCGACGGTCAGATCGTGATCGATCCCGGCGCACTCAAGGCCGACGAATACGACAGCACCAAGCTCGTCGATGACCTCCTGAAAAAGGGCGGCGGTGGAAAGATCGACAAGGGCAGTCTCGAAGGCACGATCGATGACCTGCTCGGCCTTCCGGCGAATGTCCTCGTCGGGAAAACCACCACGCTGCCCGGTGACCTGCTGTTCGAATACAACAGCTCCGAGCTTCGCGAGAGTGCCCGCGTCGGACTGATGAAGCTGGGCACGCTGATCGACCTGAACCCTGGACTCTACTGCTGGATCGATGGCTACTCCGACCTTTTCGGTGGCGATGATTTCAACTACAGCCTCTCCCAGCGCCGCGCCGAGTCGGTGAAGCGCTACCTCACGGAATCCCTGCGGATCGATTCGAAGAGGATTTTCCCACGAGGCTTCGGCAAGATGCAGCCGAAAGTCATGACAGGCTCGATCGACGATCAGGCACCCAACCGCCGCGTCGAAATCAAGATGCGCAAGACCACGCCGCCGGAAGTGCAGCGGCCAATTCCGGTGCCGCCGAAAGCGGATCCGGTGCCGGCGGTGGCTCCTGTCGAAAGTGCTCCGCCGAAAGCGATTCTCGTCAAGCCTGCCCGCGCCCTGCCGGTGGAGGAAGAGCCACCTGCGCCTGTCGCTCCACCGCGTGCCCGTCCGGTCGAGGAGGCCCCGCGTCCTCCAGCCGCCGTGCCGAGAGCGGAAGCAGTCGAAGAATGACCGGCCCGGGGTTGCTCCGGTCCGTTTTCACGACTAGAAGCCCGCATGCAGAGGCTCGATCCGGTTGAGGTGGTTTCCACGGTGCTGTCGTTTGATTTCGATGGCACCCTTCACGATCCGTCCGCCGTGCCCTCCGTGCCGACCGGTTTTTTCGAACTCATCCGGGAACTTCGGGCAAGCCATGGGGCCGCGTGGGGAATCAATACCGGACGCTCGATGCCGCACGTGGTCGAGGGCCTGGTGGAGTCCGGTGCACCCTTTCTTCCGGACTGGGTCGTCGCACGCGAGCGAGAGATCTATTTCCCGAATCGCTTCGGCCGCTGGGTGCCGCAGGAAAAATGGAACCAGCGCTGCGAAAAGGACATCCATGGGCTCTTCAAAAAACATCGCAAGCTGCTCAAGAAGATCCGCGACGAGGTGCTGGCGCACACCGGGGCCGAGTGGATCGAAATGGAAGGCGAGCCGGCGGGTCTCGTGGCGCGGCGTGTCGAGGACATGGAGTGGATCGAGCCGCGTGTCACCGCGCTCGCGGCAGAGGCTCCGGACCTCGGCTGGCAACGGAACTCGATCTGGCTTCGCTTCGGTCACCGGAACTACCAGAAGGGTAGTAGTTTGGCGGAGGTCGCCCGGCATTACGGCGTGAAGGCGGAGCGCTGCTTCGCCACGGGCGACGGCCACAATGACCTCGCCATGCTCACCCCGGAAGTCGCCGGGCTGCTCGCATGCCCGGCAAACGCCGTCGAGGAAGTCCGCGCCCAGGTCGCCCGCCACGGAGGCCACGTCTGTGAACAAGGCCACGGCGACGGCGCGGTCGAGGCGTTGGAGAGGTTTTTTCCGAGCTGATCCGATGGCCTTCAAGAATCCGTTTTCAAGAGCGATGCCCCCGGACCGTGCGACCCGCTGGGAAATGTCCCGTCAGAGGGGGAGGTGGGGTTTTGCGCTCCTGAGCGGGGTAGTGGGCTGGGGTATTCCCATGACGATCGGCATGTCCCTTTTCCTGCACGGAAGGCATTCCGAACCGCAGTTTTGGTTGCAGGTCGTGCCGTTCAATCTTGGTCTCTACTCGCTCGGCGGGCTGCTGCATGGCCTCTGGATGTGGCGCTTGAACGAACGGGCCTATTTGAAATTTAAGAAGGAAACCGAAGAGCGGTTACCTCCTTCGGATTCCTGATGAGGCTCGGAATTACGAACCCGAGCGACCATTTGCCAGCCACTTCGCCTTCATTGCTTCCGCGCGTTTAAGGCAGTCTTCGGTGGTGGCTCCGAGGAAATTGGCGTGACCCATTTTCCGGCGACCGATCGCGCGGCGCTTTCCATAAAGATGCAGGAAGGCTTCGCCATCTTCGAACAGCGGCGCCCAATCGGGCAGGGTGATTTCTGCCGGCCACATGTCGCCTAACAGATTCAGCATGACCACTGGTGAAAGCAGACGCGTCGAGCCCAGCGGCAGGCCGGCCACGGCGCGCAGATGGTTCTCGAACTGGCTGCACTCGGCGCCTTCGATGGTCCAGTGCCCGGAGTTGTGCACCCGCGGGGCGATTTCGTTGGCCTTCAGGCCGCCGTCCACTTCAAAGAACTCGAACGCCAGCACGCCGACGTAATCCAAGGCCTTGAGCACCCGACCGACGTAGTCTTCGGCCAGTTTCTGCAGCGGATGCTGGGTGCTGGCGATCGACAGGTTGAGCACGCCGTTGACGTGGGTGTTGTGCACCAGCGGGTAGAAGCGCGTTTCGCCATCACGGGCGCGCACGGCGATCAACGACACTTCGCCGCTGAACGGCACGAAGCCTTCGAGAAGGCACGGCACGCTGCCCAGCTCGGCAAAAGCACCCGTTACATCGGCCGCCTTGCGCAGGACTTTCTGGCCCTTGCCGTCGTAACCCAGGGTACGGGTCTTCATCACGGCCGGCAGACCAATGCTGGCCACTGCGGCATCAAGGTCGGCCTGGGACTGGATATCAGCGAAATCCGGGGTCGGAATGCCGAGGTCCTTGAACAGCGACTTCTCGAACCAGCGGTCGCGGGCGATGCGCAGGGCTTCAGCACTCGGGTAGACCGGTACGAACTGCGAGAGGAAAGCCACGGTCTCGGCCGGCACGCTTTCGAACTCGAAGGTCACCAGATCGACTTCATCAGCCAGCTGGCGCAGATGGTCGAGATCGCCGTAATCGGCACGGATATGCTCGCCCAGCGCCTGCGCGCAGGCATCCGGCGCCGGGTCGAGGAAGGCAAAGTTCATCCCCAGCGGGGTCCCTGCCAACGCCAGCATGCGGCCCAGTTGACCGCCACCGATTACACCGATTTTCATCTGTTTAGGCCTCGCGTGGATCTGAGTTGTCCAGCACCGCGTCAGTCTGATCCTGGCGGAACTGCTTGAGCGCGACATGGAACTGCGGGTGTTGGTGACCAAGGATGCTGGCCGCCAGCAGCGCCTCGGTGACCGCGCCGGCCTTGCCGATGGCCAGGGTCGCAACCGGAATGCCGGCCGGCATCTGCACGATGGACAACAGCGAGTCGACGCCCGACAGCACGGCCGACTGCACCGGCACACCAAGCACCGGCAGGTGGGTCTTGGCCGCACACATGCCCGGCAAGTGCGCGGCGCCGCCGGCACCGGCGATGATTACTTGGATACCACGCGCCTCGGCCTCTTCAGCGTACTGAAAGAGCAGGTCCGGAGTACGGTGGGCGGACACCACTTTGACTTCGTTGGGGATGCCGAGCTTGTCGAGCATCTCCACGGTATGGCTGAGGGTGCTCCAATCGGATTTGGAACCCATGATCACGCCAACCAGTGCGCTCATCGTCTTGCCTCATCTCAGTGCGCCAACCGGCGCGACAAAAACTAACAAGCCACGCGGTGTGCGTGGCTTGTCATGTGCAGATCAAACCAGCCAGCGGCCAGTTTTTAAGGCCGGGCAGTATACCGAAAAGCCGCGCCTGTCGCGCCCCCGCGATGACCGCTGGTCAAGAGGCGATTAGCGCATGTGGCGCTAACCGCTGCAGGCCTGACGCTTACTTGCTGGCGTCGATAAACGGCAGGGTGCCGTTGGGCAGCACGGTGGTGGGCAACTTGCCGTCCCAGCGCTCGGCTTTGGTCAGCTCGATCAGCATCGGATTACTGCTCAGGGCCAGGGTCTTGGCCTTGATCGCATCGGCTTCAGCGCTACCGCGCAAACGCGTGGCTTCGGCATCGGCCTTGGCCTGGGCGACCTTGGAGTCCGCCTCAGCTTGGGCGCGGGTGACCACGATCTGCGCTTCGACCTGTTCGGTGGCGAGCATCTGTTCGCGGGTTTTCACCTCGACCTCGGCCTTCATGCGCAAGGCAATGGAGCGCTCGTAGTCATCGGAAAAGTCGATGTTCTCCACCTGCACACCGTCGATGACCACCGGGCCGCTTATTGAGTCCTTGATTGCCTTGGTCACGTCGGCCACAAACTTGCCGCGGTTCTGCACCGCACTCACCGCGTTGTACTGACCGAAGACGTTCTCCACCTGGGTTGGCACTTGGCGGCTGATCAGGCGCGAGACCAGACCATCGAGGTCCTGGTACTGCGTGTACACCTTGCCAACTTCCGCCGGCACCACATGCCAGGACACCGAGACATTCAGGGTCGCGGTCTGCTGGTCCTTGCTGTAAGCCTGCAGCCCTTGGTAGGTGGTGGCATTGCTCTGCACCGAGATGAATTTCACGCTCTCGATAAACGGGATCTTCAGCGACAGCCCCGGCTCAACAACCCCGACTAGCGCGCCATTGCGTAACAGCACGCCACGCTCAGTTTCATTCACCGTGTACCAAGAGCCCATCAGCACAAGCAGCAACAGCAACGCCAGCAGCCCGCCGGCAATGGATTTGAGGTTCAGCATCGGATTCATTCGGTTCTCCCTGTGAGGTATCCAGCGTGGCTCCAGCGCCACCCGCTGCCGTTTAAACCACATCAACGGCGTTTTTGCACGTCAACACTAGCCAGGTCGCCGAGCCGACGGCGCTGGTACCCAGGCATAACAATCTAATTATGTGATTATTTTCATCGTTAATATGCGCTTTTTAATCAATTTATTACGCCTATCATGGACTCCACACCCACCCAGCCCCCACAAGGAGCCACCTCATGAAAAGCCAAGCCTTCGCCAGCCTGATCCTGGCCAGCCTGTCCTTTAACGCCTTTGCCCTACCCGAAAGCCAACCCCAGCCGCTGCTGGGCGAACTGCGCAGCAGCCAGGCCGACGAGCAAAAACTCAGCCCCCAGCCGCTGGCCGAAGGCGGCGCCGAGCGCCTGAACAATCGTCGGATTGCCGAAGATGGCGCCGATCGTGTCGGCCGCAAGCGCATTGCCGAGGGCGGTGCCGAACGCGTCGGCAACCGCCGTATCGCCGAAGGTGGCGCCGAGCGCTTGCTTAACATGCGCCAGGCCTGAGCACCGCATGCATCGGCAGGCCGAGCGGATCAGTCGTGCTGAGACGAATGCATAACCGGCTCAGCGCGATCGGCCATGGTCAGTTGCAGGTCCTCCAACTCGGCAAACACACTGCTCATGACCTGCACCAGATGCGGATCGAAATGCCCACCGGCATTTTCGAGGATGTAAGCCTGAGCACGCTCGGCACTCCAAGCCTGTTTGTAGGAGCGTGGCGAGCGCAGGGCATCGTAAACATCACAGAGTGCGACGATGCGCCCGGACAGCGGAATCTCTTCGCCTTTCAGGCCATTCGGGTAGCCGTTGCCATCCCAGCGCTCGTGGTGGGAAACGGCAATTTCCGCTGCCAGATCGGTCAGCGGTGAACGCTGTTCATCGCGCAGGATGTCGTAGCCGATTTGTGCATGCTGGTTCATTCGCAGACGCTCATCACTGTCCAGCCGCCCCGGCTTATTGAGGATGGCATCGGGAATGCCGATCTTGCCAACATCGTGCATCGGCGCCGCCAGGCGCAGCTGTTCGATCCATTTGGCATCCATCCCCAGGGCCCGGGCAATCAGCGCTGCCGACTCACCGATGCGCAGGATATGGTCGCCAGTCTCGTTATCCTTGTAGCCGGCGGCGCGCGCCAGGCTGCGTATCACCGACTGATAGCTGGCGCGCAACTGCGCAGTACGCTGCTGCACTCGCTGCTCCAGTTGGTCGCGCTCTTGCTGCAGGGCCTGGCTGGCCAGGCTCAGCTGCAGGTTGTTGCGCACCCGCAGGAGTAAATCCGGCAGGTCCAGAGGCTTGCAGATGTAGTCGTTGGCGCCCAACTCCAGACCGCGGCGGCGCTCATCCAGGCTATTGAGCGCGGTGACGATAATCACCGGCGCGCGACCGCGGTCGCGGTTTTCCAGCTGCTGCAGGATCTCAAAGCCATTCGGCGCCGGCATGTCCAGGTCCAGCAACAACAGGTCCCAGGGATTGGCCTGCAGCCAGGCCAAGCCTTCGGCGGAATCGCTAAAGGTCTTGATCTCACGCAGGCCAAAGGCCTTGAGGCTGGACTCCAGCAGGCGCAGGTTGGCACGCACATCGTCGATCACCACCACGGTGGCAAAACGCAACACATCAGACAGCATCGGTCGTGACCTCGTGTAGCAGCGCACTTACCAGCCCGCGCAGCTCATCCAGATTGATGGGTTTGGCCAGCAGCCCTTGGCAGTCGAGCATGGCCAACCGCGCCGTTTCGACAGCTGCGGTCAGCACCACCACCGGCAGCTCGCGGGTTTGTGCATGGCGGCGCAACTCGCGCAGCAAGGCTTCGCCATCCATGTCGGGCAAATGGAAATCCAGCAGCAGCAGGTCCGGCGGTGTCGCCAGGATGCGTTCCAGAGCCGCCCGACCATTGCCGGCCACGTGCACCTCAGCCAGGTCGCTCAGGGCCTTGCGCACCAGAAACTGGCTAGCGGGATTGTCTTCCACATAAAACACCTGACGGCGTACACGCGGGCTCGTCGCGAACGCCTCGACAGCCTCATCATCAGGGGTGTCGGTCGGGCTGGAGGTCGGCAACAGCGGTAGTTCGATCCAGAAGCTGCTGCCGATACCCGGCTCACTGTGTACGCCCATTTGCCCCTGCATCAGGCTGGCAAACTCACGGCACAGCGACAGGCCAATACCGGTACCCTGGATCGCGGTATTTTCCCGACCCAAGCGCTGGAAGGGTTCAAACAGTTGAGCCTGTAGATCGGCGCTGATGCCCAGCCCCGTGTCCTCGACCAACAGGCGAATATGCCCGGCGGCCACCTGATAGCTGAGGGTGATATGGCCGTTGACGGTGTTGTACTTGATCGCATTGGACAGCAGATTGATCAGCACCTGACGCAACCGCCGCGGGTCAGCCGGCACCCGCAAAGACTGGTCGGGCAAATCGAGGTTGAGGTGCAGATCCTGCGCCAGCACCTCAACACGGACCATGTCGGCACACTCATTCATCAACTGGGTGACATCCACTGGCTGCAGCTCGAGCTGCGGCTTCTCGGCCTGCACACTGGACCAGTCGAGAATGTCGCCAACCAGCTGGTTGAGGTGCGTACTGGCGAGCATGATTTCATCGAGGTAATCGGCCTCGCTGCTGGCGCTCTCGACCGGGTGCTCTAAGCGCAGCAGCTGAGCAAAGCCGTAGATGGCATTCAGCGGCGTGCGCAACTCGTGGGAGATGCTGGAGATAAATCGCGACTTGGCCTGACTGGCCGCCTGCGCTTCAAGGTGCGCCTGGCGCAGGTCGGCCTCGGTCTGCTTGAGCGCACCGATATCCACATGGGTGCCAGCCAGCATGAGCGCCTGCCCGGTCTGCGGATCGCGCTCCACCACCCGACCACGACTGAGCAACCAGTGGTAATGGCCGCTGGCATCGGCAAAACGAAACTCGGCCTCGTAACGCTCACTGCCCGAGTCGTCGAGCAATTGCCGCGAGGTGTTCATCCGCGCCACGTCATCGGGATGCACGCGCTGGATAAAAGCGTCATCACTGATTTCGCTACCTGGCAGGCCGAAGCGCTCGACGAAACGCCCGCGCAAGCTGACCAGGCGGGTATCAAAGTTAAGCTCCCAAAGGCTCTCCGTGGCGCTTTCCAGGACCAGCTCAAGGCGCTGCTGGACACTCGAACGCTGCGCTTCGCTGTGCTCCAGTTGCGCACCCAGATCGACGGCATGACCGGCCATTTCGTCCAGCTCGTCGATGTCCGAAGGCACCCGCGCGGGACGCCGGTTACCGCGACCAATCTCGCGCATCATCTGTGAGATACCGGTAATCGGCCGACGCAACTGAGCACTCAACTGCTTTGCGCGCACCCACATAAAGCTGAAAAACACGGCATAGAACAGCGCCAGGCCAGCAATCAGCAGGTAGCCGATTTCCTTGTAGCGCTGGGCCAGGCTGTTGGTCTGGGCAAACACATCCGCCTCGGCCACCACAGTGAGCAAGTGCCAGTCGGTTTGCGCAATGCTGGCCCAGGCCACCAAGTGAGCCTGGCCACCAAACTGCACGCGCTCGATGCCGGCGGCCTCGGTGGCCACCCGCTCGGCCAGCGCCTGGGTTTCCGCGCGCTTGCGCAGGTTGAAGTCCTCGGGCTTGAACAGCTCGCGGCGAATGGCTTCGGCGTAGGTGTGCTGGGTCAGCTCGTCGAGACCAAAATCATCTTCGCCCGCCTTGGGCAGGGCCATGATGTTGAGGTCCTTGCTGACCAGCATGGCGTAGCCGTTCCACGGCACCTGCAGCTGGCCGATCTCCTTGAGAATGCCGTCCACGGTGATGTCGATGCCCACCACGCCTTCGAGGAAATCGCCACGATAGACCGGGGCGATAGCCGAGGCCATCCAGCCCTGACCCGCCGGGTCGAGGTAGACATCGGTCCACACGACCTGGCGCTGCGGGTTGTGCTTGGCATCGGCGAGGTAATAGAAGTTGTAGTCGGGGATCACCATGTCATGGGGGTACTGGTCCGGGGTGTTGAACCAGGGGTAGATATGGTTGAGGCTGTCCCAGCCGTTGAAATACAGCGCCGCCACCAATGAATCCCGATCGATAATTTATGCGCAGCCGCGGCGTTAACGCGAACCCCCGTCTATCGTAAGAATCTGGCCATTCACATTCCTTGCATCGTCACTTGCTACAAAGAGAACGTAATTCACTACATCGTCAACCGAGAGAATGCTGCCTAGCAAGGAATTTTCTGTTAACCTGCGAACAGCCTCCTGAGACATCTGGCCCAGCATGTCAGTTTCAGTCGCCGAAGGAGCGATTGCGTTGACGCGGATTTTGTAGGGTGCAAGTTCG
>NKIE01000002.1:24661-27096 GCA_002256055.1 Pseudomonas sp. PGPPP3
GTAGCGCACACCGTCAGCGCTCAGGGCCAGGTTACGTACAGGGCTCGGCGCCGGCTGCTGCAGGGCCTGGGCCGTCAGGTTGCGGTACAGCTCAGCAGCCCCGCCGACCGTAGCCAGCTGCTCCTCAACCACCCGCCCCTGAAGCGCAGCGGCAGACTTCAGCTCAGCCACAGCGCTGTCGCGTAGGTAGTCGATCTGGGTTTCACGAATCGAGCTGTTGCTCAGCAGATAAACGGCGATCAATACCGTTTCTACCAACAACAGCGGAATCAGCGCGCTTTGCGCAAAGGCCCGCCATATCCATTGACGCAAACCGATTTGAGCGTTCGATGACACAGAGGGTGCTCCGCAAGCGAGGATCACCCGTGGCGGACAACTTGCCCGACCTGAGTGATGTCACGATGATATCAGTGAGTAGCAAAGGGGCACTGCGCCCTTAGTCGTATACGGTTCAGTCAATCTAGACCGGTTTAATCTTCCACGCCTATGCCCGACTCCAGCTTGCGCCACAACAGCCGCACCGCCGCCTTGCGCTGCAAGGCGCTGCGGTACAGGCGGATCTCCAGCGGCACCTGCCAATGTTCATCGCCGCAGACAACCAGTTCGCCGCGGGACAGTTCGGCGGTTACCGACAGGCGCGGCACCCAGGCCACGCCGAGGCCTTGCAAGGCCATGCTCTTGAGGCTGTCGGCCATCGCCGTTTCATACACCGTGGTGGCGCGCAGGCCGCGTTGGCGGATCAGCGCATTCACCGAACGACCGAGAAAGGCGCCCGCACTATAAGCCAGCAGCGGCACGCTCTGCCCGTGATCCAAGGCGAACAGCGGCGCACCCTGCTCGTCCACCGCGCACACCGGCAGCATTTCGGTGTGGCCCAGGTGCAGCGAGGGGAAGATTTCGCTGGTCAGCTGCAACGCGGCATCCGGGTCGTAGTAGGCCAGGATCAGGTCGCAGGCGCCTTCGCGCAGGGCATGCACCGCCTCGCCGACGTTACTGGCCACCAAGCGCGTATGCAGCGGCAAGCCTTCTCGACGCAGGCGCGCCATCCAGGCAGGGAAAAACCCCAGGGTCAGGGAGTGAGCGGCGGCGATTTGCAGCACCTCGCCCGGCTGCCCTTCGATGTTGTGCAGGTGACGTACCACCTCGCCGAGCTGCTCGCTGAGGTTGCGCGCAGTAACCAGAAACAGCTGGCCGGCTTCGGTCAGCTCAATCGGCGTATGGCTGCGATTGACCAGGGTCAACCCCAACGTCGCCTCCAGACTGCGAATACGGCGACTGAAAGCCGGCTGGGTGACGAAGCGTTTGATCGCCGCCTGAGAAAAGCTGCGGGTGGCAGCCAGGGCGACAAAATCGTCCAGCCATTTGGTTTCCAGGTTCATTGCAGCACCCCATTATTCGTTTGAAATTATGCACGCGCGACATTCATGGCGAGTCATCGCGACATTATGCCGATTGTGCATACCCCAGCAAGTAACGGCATTGGCCGATTTACTTTCAAAACCCCTACTCTATGGGCATCGCGGCATTTGCCGTACTGCCAAAGAGTCACACACATCATGTCCGCTGCTGCATCTACCCGTATCGAAAAAGACCTACTCGGTAAACTGGAAGTGCCTTCTGATGCCTATTACGGCATTCAGACCCTGCGTGCTGTGCAGAATTTTCGACTCTCTGGCGTACCCCTGGCCCACTACCCGAAACTGGTGATCGCCTTGGCCATGGTCAAACAGGCCGCCGCCGACGCCAACCGAGAGCTGGGCCACCTGTCCGCCGCCAAGCACACCGCGATCAGCACCGCCTGTGCCCGCATCATCCAGGGCGAGTTCCACGAGCAGTTCGTGGTCGACATGATCCAGGGCGGCGCCGGCACCTCGACCAACATGAACGCCAACGAGGTGATCGCCAACATCGCCCTGGAAGCCATGGGCCACGAGAAAGGCGAGTACCAGTACCTGCACCCGAACAACGACGTGAACATGGCGCAGTCGACCAACGACGCCTACCCGACCGCCATCCGCGTCGGCCTGCTGCTCGGCCATGACTACCTGCTCAACAGCCTCGACAAGCTGATCCAGTCGTTCGCCGCCAAGGGCCTGGAGTTCGGTCACGTGCTGAAGATGGGCCGTACCCAGCTGCAAGACGCCGTGCCGATGACCCTCGGCCAGGAATTCCGCGCCTTCGCCACCACCCTCGGCGAAGACCTGCAGCATCTCAAGCGCCTAGCGCCGCAGCTGCTCACCGAAGTTAACCTGGGCGGCACCGCGATCGGCACCGGCATCAACGCCGACCCGGGCTACCAGCGCCTGGCGGTCGAGCGTTTGGCCATCATCAGTAACCACCCGGTCGTACCGGCCGCTGACCTGATCGAAGCCACCTCGGACATGGGCGCCTTCGTACTGTTCTCCGGCATGCTCAAGCGTACTGCGGTCAAGCTG
>NKIE01000629.1 GCA_002256055.1 Pseudomonas sp. PGPPP3
CCAGGCCAACGTCGACAGCGACGGCAGCGCCATGCTCAGCTACGCGCTTAACTTCGGTGCCTTTATCGAGGGCGCCGACAACAGCATGCTGTACGCCTGGAAAGGCCTGATGGGCGGCTACCCCGGCCTGTTCGCCCTGGTGCCCTACCGGGAAAAAATGGCCGAATACACCCGCCTGGAAAACCGCGACCTGTGGGAATACCGGCTGAACCTGACGGCCGAAGAAACCGGCCGCATGGTCGAGCACGTCTGGGAGCTGAAGCAGATCCGCTTCGACTACTTCTTCTTCGACGAGAACTGCTCCTACCGCCTGCTGGAGCTGCTGCAAGTAGCCCGCCCCGGCCTGCAACTGACCGAGCAATTCCCTCTCACCGCGATCCCCACCGACACCGTGCGCGCGGTCAAGGACGCCGGCATGGTCAAGCAGATCGACTATCGCCCGTCGCGCGAGCGCGAATTGCGCAAAAGCGCCGAACCACTGGATGCGCACGAACAAGACTGGGCACTGCGCATTGCTGCCGACACCACCGCCCTGCAACAGCCCGACTTCCAGGCCTTGCCCGCACCACGCCAGGCGCTGATCAGCGACACTGCCTTCCGCCTGCTGCGCTATCAGGCCAACGGCCAGGAACGCGATCCGGCCACCGCCCAGCGCAGCTTCGACCTGCTGCAGGCCATCCACCGCAATCCACCGCCGCCCCTAGTGGTCGAACGTCCCGGCTTGCCGGAAGACGGCCACGACTCCCGCACCTGGCAACTGGGCGCTGGCAGCCGTGGTGATCGCGCCTTCGCCGAATATGGCCTGCGCATGGCCTATCACGACCTGGAAGACAACCTGTACGGCTTCCCGCTCGGCGCGCAAATCGAAATCCTGCAAATGAAATTGCGCCAGTACGAGGGCAACGACTGGCAGCTGCAGCAACTGGATCTGGCCAGCATCCGCTCCCTGACACCGCGCAGCCAGTTGCTGCAACCCTTGTCCTGGCAAGTACGCGGCGGCTTCGAGCGGGTGCCGGGCAACAGCACTGAGCACGACGCTAAAGCCACCCTGGTCAGCCATATCAGTGGGGGTGCCGGCGCCAGTTGGCAATTGGGCGAAGACTGGCTCGGTGATGACCTGCTGGGTTTCAGCCTGCTCACCGGCCGCCTGGAGCACAACAACGACTTCGCCCCGTTCGCCGCGACCGCCATCGGCTTCGACAGCGGCCTGCTGTGGCGCAACCCGCTGGGCAACCTGCGCCTGGAAGCCCAAGGCGACTACTTCGCCAACGGCGAAGTGCGCCGCACACTCAGCCTCAACCAACAGTGGGAGCTCAGCCAGAACCTCGGCCTACGCCTGAGCGCCCAACGCCAGTTCAGCCAACAAACCAGCCCGCTCAACGAAGTGCAGCTGGAGCTGAAGTGGTATCACTACTGAATGGTTACTCGAACAAGGCATCCAGCGCCTGCTCCAGGCGCGTCACCGCAATGACCTGCAAACCGGGTGGCGCTTCTTTCGGCGCGTTGCCCTTGGGTACGATGGCGCGTTTGAAGCCGTGCTTGGCCGCTTCCTTCAAGCGCTCCTGACCGCTGGGCACCGGGCGAATCTCCCCGGATAAACCCACCTCGCCAAACACCAACAGGTCATGGGGCAACGGTTTGTTGCGCAAGCTGGA
>NKIE01000630.1 GCA_002256055.1 Pseudomonas sp. PGPPP3
CGACGCCGGGCACAAGTTCGGCCTCGACTCAGCGCAGTACCGTAACAGCGCGCGCCAGGCCGACCTGCTACTGGCCGAATACCTGCAGCGCTGGCTGGACGCCGGTTATCAGGTGCTGGTGACCGCCGACCACGGCATGAACAACGACCGCACGCACAACGGCTTGCTGGCCGAAGAGCGCGAAGTACCGCTGTTCGTCCTTGGCGATGCCTTCAGCCACAACCCGAACGCCCAACCCAAACAAACCGAACTGTGCGGCACTGTCTGCCAGTTGCTTGGCGTGCCCCACGACAAACCTTTGTGCCAGGAACTGCTGACGTGATAGCTCGACTCACCACCGCCCTGCGCGGACGCTGGCTAGCGCTGCTGTGCCTACTGCCGTTCGCAATCGTCTTTATCGTGTTTCAGGTCGCGCCGCTGGCCTGGGTCGCGGTGCACAGCCTGATCAACGCCGACACCTGGAGCCTGGCCAATTACAGCAAGATCTTCGCCTCGCGCTTTTACCTGCAGGCCATCCAGCACAGCCTGCAGATCGCCTTCTGGTCTAGCGTGATCGGCATGTTTGTAGCGATTCTCGGCAGCTATTCGTTGCGCCAAGTGGACTCCAAGCTGCGCGATTTCGTCATGGCCTTCTCCAACATGACCAGTAACTTCGCCGGGGTACCGCTGGCCTTCGCCTTTATCATCCTGCTCGGTTTCAACGGCACCCTGACCCTGTTGCTCAAGCAGTCCGGGGTGCTCAGCGACTTCAACCTGTACTCCAAGACCGGCCTGATCGTGCTCTACAGCTACTTTCAGATCCCGCTCGGCGTACTGCTGCTGTATCCCGCCTTCGACGCCCTGCGTGCCGACTGGCGCGAGTCTGCAGCACTGCTCGGCGCCAGCCCCTGGCAGTTCTGGCGGCATATCGGCCTGCCGGTGCTCACCCCAGCACTGCTCGGCACCTTCGTCATTCTGCTGGCCAACGCCCTCGGCGCCTACGCCACCGTCTACGCCCTGACCACCGGCAACTTCAACGTACTGCCGATTCGCATTGCCGCCATGGTGGCCGGCGACATCACCCTCGACCCGAACATGGGCAGCGCCTTGGCGATGATCCTGGTCGGCCTGATGCTGGTGATTACCGCGGCCCAGCAGTGGCTGCTGAAGAGGAGCTACCATGTCGCGTGCTGAACTGACCGCCACCAGCCTGTACCACCGCACCGTGGTATGGCTGCTGTTGCTGATTCTGCTCCTGCCGCTAGCCGGCACCCTGCTCTACTCGCTGTCCACCAGTTGGTCGGCAACCATCCTGCCGGATGGCCTGACCTTCAAGTGGTACCTGGCGCTGTGGAGCGATGAGCGCTTTCTGGCCGCCTTCGGCCGCTCGCTGCTGGTGTGCTGTGGCGCACTGGTGCTGGCGGTAGTGCTGATATTGCCGCTGCTGTTCGTTACCCACTACTACTTCCCCAAGCTCGACGGGCTGATGAACCTACTGATCCTCCTGCCGTTTGCCGTGCCGCCGGTGGTGTCTTCGGTGGGCCTGCTGCAGCTGTATGGCTCCGGCCCGCTGGCCATGGTCGGCACCCCGTGGATTCTGCTCGGTTGCTACTTCACCGTGGCGCTGCCGTTCATGTACCGAGCGATCACCAACAACCTGCAGGCC
>NKIE01000631.1 GCA_002256055.1 Pseudomonas sp. PGPPP3
CCTGCGTGCCCGCGCCAACAACAATGGCAAGAACCCAACCTGGCTGAGCTACGAGAAGCTGCGGGTGGTGATCGAGAAGAAAATGTTCTCCAACACCGAAGACCTGCTGCCCGTTATCAGCTTCAACGCCAAAGCCAGCAAGGAGGACCAGCAAAAACACAACGATTTCATCACCCGCATGGTCGAGCGTGGCTACACCGAGAAACAGGTGCGCCTGCTGTCCGAGTGGTACCTACGGGTGCGCAAGTCGCAGTAAGCGACCGGTCGTTGTTGCCGCCAGGCTGTTTGACCGCCGCCTGGCGAACCCGTCTGCCCTGCACGCGGGTTCAAAGGAGTTGCCATGAGCTATGTGATAGACCGCCGCCTGAACGGCAAGAACAAGAGCACGGTGAACCGGCAGCGCTTTCTGCGCCGTTACCGCGAACACATCAAAAAGGCCGTGGAGGAGGCCGTCAGTCGCCGCTCAATCACCGACATGGAGCACGGCGAGCAGATCAGCATTCCCGGCCGTGATACCGACGAACCGGTTCTGCACCACGGCCGCGGTGGCAAGCAGACGGTGGTCCACCCCGGCAACAAGGAGTTCGTCAGCGGCGAGCAGATCGCCCGCCCCAGCGGCGGAGGCAGTGGCAAAGGCGCCGGCAAGGCCAGCAACTCCGGCGAGGGCATCGACGAGTTCGTATTCCAGATCACCCAGGAAGAGTTTCTCGACTTCATGTTCGAGGACCTGGAGCTGCCCAACCTGGTCAAACGCCACCTGACCGGCAGCGAAACCTTCAAGACCGTACGCGCCGGCATTAGCAATGACGGCAACCCCTCGCGGATCAACATCGTCCGCACCCTGCGCTCGGCTCACGCCCGACGTATTGCCCTGTCCGGCAGCAGCCGGGCCAAACTGCGCAGCTGCATGGCCGAACTGGAGCGCCTGCTGCGCGACGAACCGGACAACTTCGACGACATTCGCCAGCAGGAAGAGCAAATAAGCCAGTTGCGCGCTCGCATCAAACGCGTGCCTTTTCTCGACACCTTCGACCTCAAGTACAACCTGCTGGCCAAGCAGCCCAACCCCAGTTCGAAAGCCGTGATGTTCTGCCTGATGGACGTTTCCGGCTCGATGACCCAGGCCACCAAGGATGTGGCCAAGCGCTTCTTCATCCTTCTTTATCTGTTCCTCAAGCGCAATTACGACAAGATCGAGGTGGTATTCATCCGCCACCACACCAGCGCAAAAGAGGTCGACGAGGAGGAGTTTTTCTATTCCCGCGAGACCGGCGGCACCATCGTCTCCAGCGCCCTGAAACTGATGCAGGAGATCATGGCCGAGCGCTATGCGGTCAACGAATGGAACATCTACGCCGCCCAGGCGTCCGACGGCGACAACTGGAATGACGACTCACCAGTGTGCCGCGACATTCTGATCAAGCAGATCATGCCGTTCATGCAGTACTTCACCTACGTCGAGATCACACCCCGTGAACACCAGGCGCTGTGGCTCGAATATGAACAGGTCGGCGCGGCCTTTGCCGACAGCTTTGCCCAGCAACAGCTGATATCCAGCGGCGACATTTACCCGGTATTTCGCGAACTCTTTCAACGGAGGTTGGCGACATGACCCCACCCAGCAAAGC
>NKIE01000003.1:0-18796 GCA_002256055.1 Pseudomonas sp. PGPPP3
CCGTCGGTCGCAGTACTGGTCGCTCAGCAAGTCGCTAGAATCGGACCTGTTCGTCGGCCAACAGCCCCGTGAAGCACGGCGCCTGCTAGCCTGACCCATCCGTTCCCCGCGCGCCGTATCTGGAGTCGCCCATGCCGCAGACCCTCGCCCGCAAGGACCCCGAAAGTTTCAAAACCCTGGCCCTGCATGTGGAAGCCAGCGCCCATCAGCTCAGCTACCAAGGTATCGGCCTGCCGCTGAGCTTCAGCCAGATGCAGGCCCGCCGTCGGCCGCTGCAGATTGCCGACAGCCAACACTTTGCCGTAGAGCTGGCCAACCTCGGCGTGTCGGTGCGCCTGACCCTGCAACTGGAGGGCAAGGATTACTGGGTGGTGGTGCGCCAGCAACGCGAAGACCGCGGCGACACCGTACTCAAGCTGATTTCTGGTTACGTACCGGCCCACGAGCTGAACCTGCCGCTGCTCACCGCGCTGCAAGAGGTCGCCGAGGAGTGCCTGGTGGAAAGCGAATCCGGCTGGCTCGGCGGACGCTTCGCCCAGACCTGGCTGCCAACCCCCTACGCCGACTGCCTGGACTACGAAGACGTGCTGCACTTTGGCCTGCAGGCGCAGATCGGCTCGACCCATCCGGTTTTTCGCGACAGCCTGCCCTTGCTGGAGCGGCCGCTGGCCTACGTGCACCTGCCGACAGCCTCGCTGCAACTGGTCTACAACCTGCGCCTGGAGCTACCGAGCCTGGCCCGCGATCTCAGCCTGTTTCACGCCGATGAACAACTGGAAGGCTGCGACCTGATTACCCGCCTGGCACGCGAGCAGCCCGACCTGCACCTGATCGCCCTGCGCAACGGCCGCGCCACAGGTGAGCTGTTCACCTTGCAGCAAGGCCAATTGCAGGCGAGCAAACCCGACAACCTGTGGCTGTCCGAAGGCTTCGCCGAGCGCGACGGCTGGCTGGTGCGTGATGAGCGCATCAGCTGGGCCGATTGGCTGAAGCGCCAAGCCGCCTAGAAACAAAAAGCCCCGGATAACCGGGGCTTTTTGTTTCTAGCACCTGCGCTATTTCAGCTCGCTGGAACTCTTGCCGAGCAAACGGCGCGCAACAATCAGCAACTGGATCTGCTGGGTGCCCTCAAAAATGTCGAGAATTTTCGAATCACGCGCCCACTTCTCCAGCAGTTCATCCTCGCCATAACCCAAGGCGCCGGTCAGCTCGACGCATTTCAGCGTCACTTCGTTGGCCACCCGTCCGGCCTTGGCCTTGGCAATTGAGGCCTCCTTTGAGTTGGGCAACTTGTTGTCGGCCATCCACGCGGCCTTCAGGGTCAGCAGGCGCGCGGCCTCCCATTCGGCTTCCAAACGATAGAGCGTGGCCTCGGCATGGCTGACGCTCAGCAGCGGTTTGGAATACTCCAACTTGCAGGTTTTCTTCAGCAACTCACGGGTGCGATCCAGCGCCGCCTTGGCCACGCCAATGGCCATGCCGGCCACCAACGGCCGAGTGTTGTCGAAAGTCTCCATGACCCCGGCAAAGCCTTTCTGCACATCAATTTCCGGATTGCCCAGCAGGTTGGCGGCCGGCACACGGCAATCGATAAAGCTGATGGCCGCGGTATCCGACGCTTTGATGCCGAGTTTCTTCTCCAGCCGCGCCACGCTCATGCCCGGTGTGCCGTGCTCGACCACGAAGGACTTGATCGCCGCACGCCCCAGGCCCTTGTCTAGCGTGGCCCAGACCACCACCGAGTCGGCGCGCTCGCCGGAGGTGACGAAGATCTTCTCGCCATTGAGGACGTAGTGTTCGCCGTCCTTGGTGGCGGTGGTGCGGATCGCCGCCGAGTCCGAGCCACAGCCGGGTTCGGTAATCGCCATCGCCGCCCAGCTACCCTTGAAGCGCTGCAACTGCTCTTCATTAGCCACCGCGGCGATCGCCGCATTGCCCAGGCCCTGACGCGGCATGGCCAGCAACAGGCCCACATCGCCCCAGCACAGCTCCATGACCCCAAGGAGCGCCGACAGGTTGCCGCCATTCTTGTTGCCCGCAGCCTGCTCAGCCGAGGCGCCGCGCTTGCTTGCCGAGGTCGCGCCAATCGCATCCGGCGAGCCGGCGTTCATCCCGTCCAGCAGCGCGGCGAGCAGGTCGAGCTCCTGCGGATAGGCGTGTTCGGCCTTGTCGTATTTACGCGAGATCGGCCGAAAATAATTGGCCGCCACCTGATGGGCCAGTCTCGCCCCTTATAACTGCAAGCCGCCGGCCATGATCGCCACACCGCGCAAATCGCGGTACCAGCGTTCAACCGGGTGTTCTTTGGTAAAGCCGTGACCGCCGAGCAGCTGCACGGCATCGGTACCGATCTGCATGGCCTTCTCGGCGCACAGCAGACGCGCCAGATAGGCCTCGCGCTGGAACGGCAAACCCTGCTCGGCCAGCGCGCAAGCACGCCAGACCATCAAGCGCATGGCATCCAGCTCAACGGCGATGTCGGCAACGATAAAGGCCACGCCCTGGCGATGGCTGATCGGTTCACCGAAGGCCAGGCGCTCATTGCAGTAAGGGATCACGTAGTCCAGCGCCGCCTGCGCCGTGCCCACCGCCAGCGCACACCAGGCCAGGCCCGCATGATCGAGGAAGCTCTGATAATTGAAGTGCTCGGAAGCCAGGCGATTCTCCGCTGGCACCTTGACCCCCTTGAGCAGGATGCGCGCTGTACCGCCGGCCTTCAGGCCCATGCCCGGTTCGGCACGCCGTTCCACACCAGCACTGCTAGCATCCAGCAAGAACAGCGCCGGACCTTGGCTGGTCTGCGCCGCGACGATCAACTGGCTGGCCTCCAGGCCACGCAGGATCAGGCATTTCTCACCGCTCAACACATAGTTGGAGCCCTTGCGTTTGGCCTTAGTACGTAGCTGTTGCGGATCGAACAGAGGTGTCGGCTCGCTGACCGCAATCGCGATCAGCGGCGCAGCCTGCTCGCCGACGAAGGCTGGCAACCAACGCGCCTGCTGCTCGGCGCTGGCCCAGCGACGAATGCAGTTGGCCGCCGACAACGGCACCAGCAAGGCCGCTGCCAGGGACAAATCGCCCTTGCCCAGCGCCTCAGCAATTAAGGCATTGGTCAAGGTGGTGCGCTCGCCGGCCATGCCGCCATGCTGCTCGCCGACGCCGTAAAAGGTCAGCCCCAGCTCCTGCGCCTGATTGAGCAACCCGGCCGGCACCATCGCCGCCGCATCGGCATCGTGGGCCGCTGGGCGCAGCACTTCACTGGCGAAACCGTCGAGCATTTCCACCAGCATCTGCTGCTCGTCCGACAACGACAGGTCGAACAGCGCATCCGGGTCGAGTGGCCGCGGGCCACGGGCGGTTTTTGCCGCGCGCTCGGCAGCCAAGCGGAAGCTGGCGCGACTGCC
This sequence comes from Pseudomonas sp. PGPPP3, assembly GCA_002256055.1. Taxonomy (GTDB): domain Bacteria; phylum Pseudomonadota; class Gammaproteobacteria; order Pseudomonadales; family Pseudomonadaceae; genus Aquipseudomonas. The sequence goes on from NKIE01000003.1 coordinate 3,405, forward strand.
GCGATAGATCTGTTTTTCGAAAGTTTTGCGCAGTTTTAGCCGGTCCGGCCAATGGGCCTGGGCCAGCCGATTGAGCACGCTCAGGGCCTGGCCTTGTACGTCGAATTTCATGGGCAGCAGCTCAACGAGATGGAGGTGCTGCGATCATGCACCGCCCTCCCCGACCCGCCTATGACCAACTCGCCGGCCCGTTACGGCAAGTCAGTCAGTGCCAAGCCATTCATTCGTAGAGATCATTTACGCAAGCCCATACAATTGCCGCGCCTCTTCAACATCACGGATGATCACGCCCAATGTCACAACCTCCAAGCCGCCTTGAACGCACCTTGCTCGCGTTTATCCTGCTGACGCTGATATGGCTGCCACTACCGCTGGGCAGCAACCGCGACTGGGCGGCCGGCTTGTTGTTATTGCTGATTGGCGTGGCCTCCAGCACCTGGGCACTGAGCCAGTTGCGCGCAGGCGTGGCCTATCGCAGCCAGGCCAAAACCCTCCAGGCCGGCCTGCCAATGCTGGCCCTGCTGCTGCTCTGCCAACTGTGGGTTGCCATACAGTGGTTAAGCGGCCTGAGCATGGACAACAGCGCCACCTTTGAACAACTGATGCTTGGCCTGGCGTACAGCCTGCTGTTTGTGATGATCATCAGCCTGTTTCACACCCGCAAGCGCCTGAGCATCCTGCTCGCCACTCTGGTGTTCAGCGGCACCCTACAAGCGTTTTGGGGCGCATTGATGACCCTCTCTGGCGTTGAGTGGCTGCTAACCGAGCCCAAAACCACCTACCTGGGCGACGCCACCGGCACCTTTATCAATCGTAACCATCTGGCCGGCTATCTGGAGATGACCCTGGCGTGCGGCATCGGCCTGCTGCTGGCCCTGCGCGACAACCGGCCGTTTCGCTGGCGCAACGTGCTGGAGTTATTGATGGGCCCCAAAGCGCGCCTGCGCCTGGCCTTGGTGGTGATGGTAATCGCCCTGGTGATGACCCACTCGCGCATGGGCAATACCGCCTTCTTCACCAGCCTGCTGCTGGTCGGCGGCCTGTTTGTGCTGATGGAGAAAGAACACCGCCTGCGCAACAGCCTGATCCTGACCAGCATCATCGTTATCGACATGCTGGTGATCAGCCAATACTTCGGCCTGGAAAAACTCAAAGACCGCCTGATCAATACCCGCCTGCACGATGTGGTGGTTAATGGCGAAGTGGTGCAGCAAGCCAACGAGGTGCGCGATGACGTTTTCGGCTACGCCATACCACTACTCATGGAACGCCCACTGACCGGCCAGGGTGCAGGCAGCTTTGAAGCCGTATTCCCACAGTACCCAGGGCAAGACATACGCCTGAACTTCGACCACGCCCACAACGACTACATTCAGTTCGCCATTGAATTTGGCCTGCTCGGCAGCCTCCCTCTGGCGGCTTTCGTCTTACTGGCCCTATGGCATGCACTCAAGGCGCTATGGCGACGCGAATCGGTTTACCGCAGCGGTGTTGGCTTTGGCGCCGCCATGGGCATCAGCGCACTGCTAATCCACTCCAGTACCGACTTCAACCTACAAATCCCGGCCAACGCCGCCACCCTGGTGGTGCTCTGTGCCATTGCTGTGCTGGCTGGCAGCCACAGCAAAATGCGCAACCACACACAGGCATAGACAGGGGGCCGCTAACTCGCAAGGCACAGGCGGCGGTAACCCAGATTAGCGGCTGCGACGCCAGCGCCGCCAAACGCTGAGCACCAGGCAAAGTAGCCCCCACGCCAGCAAGGCCAGCAGCACACCCGCCAAGTTGGCTAGCATGTCCTCATGGCTGTACTGACGAACCGGCTGCCAGCGATGCTGAAGCCACTCGGCCAGTGGCGCTAACGCCAACAACACTGACCACAACCACCAGCCCGCCGCACGACTAAACGCCAGACGCGCACTCAGTGCCAAGCCAGCAAATGCCAGCAGGTGCAAAAACTTATCGGAATTGACAAAAAACTCAGGCGGGGACTCAGGGCGAAACAGCCCATAGCCGAGCATGGCGCAACAGACTAGAAACACTAAAAGCCGCATATGCGCCTCAGACCATCAATATGACGCGCGCATTCGCGCCTAGCCAAACCAGCGTAGCGACTGACTTAACCTACAACGGCGCCATCTACCTGCCGAACAAACGCCTGCATAGCCGCAGCCACACGCTCGGCCTCCCTCTCATGCAACACCGCCTCGCTGCACGCATTGCAAAAAGCCCCACTCACCGCCGCAATCACCGTGCGCTGACCGCGATAGGCATACGACATATCACGGGACTCCACCTGCACACCCTGTGCACCACAGCTTGGGCACTGCATCGATAACACTCCTTGTTAAGTTCACCCATTCAAGAGCGCGTTAGTCACACACGAAGATCAAACAGCGCCGCTGGTGACTGGAGAAAAACAGATTCAAACCCGACCATAGTTATCCGCAAAACGCACAATATCGTCCTCGCCCAAATACGAACCCGACTGCACTTCAATCAACTCCAGCGGGATAACCCCAGGGTTCTCCAGCGAATGCACTTGGCCAATAGGGATGTAGGTCGATTGGTTCTCGGTAACCAAAAAGGTCGTTTCGCCATTGGTGACCTTGGCGGTACCGCTGACCACAATCCAATGCTCGGCGCGGTGGTGATGCATTTGCAGCGACAACTTGGCGCCAGGCTTAACGGTGATGCGCTTAACCTGATAACGGTGACCATTGTCGATGGCGTCGTACACGCCCCACGGGCGATACACCTCGCGGTTATTCAAGTGCTCGCTGCGCCCAGCAGCCTTTAAGCGCTCGACGATTTTTTTCACATCTTGCACTTGGTCTTTATGAGCGACCAGCACCGCATCTTTAGTCTCGACAATCACCAAATCGCTCACGCCCAGCGTGGCCACCAACCGATTGCTGGCATGCACATAGGTGTTGTGCGATTGCTGATCCAGCACATCGCCCTTGAACACATTGCCCTGCGCATCTTTGTCGCTAACGTCCCACAGCGCCGACCATGAACCGATATCGCTCCAACCCGCATCCAACGGCACCATCACCGCTGCGTCAGTCTTCTCCATCACGGCATAATCAATCGACTCATCCGGGCACGCGGCAAAGGCTGCTGCGTCGACACGGGTAAAGTGCATATCTTGCGTGCCACCAGCCAACGCCGTGCGACAAGCCGCGAGAATGTCCGGGCGGAACAGCTCTAATTCGGCTAGATAACGGCTAGCGCGGAACATAAACATACCGCTGTTCCACAAGTAGCTACCACTGCCCAAATACGCCTGCGCGGTTACCAAATCGGGCTTCTCGACAAAGCGACTCACGGCATAACCACCGCCACCAACAGCCGCGCCCTGCTCGATATAGCCATAACCGGTTTCAGCGTGCGTAGGCACAATGCCAAAGGTCACCAACTTACCGGCCTGCGCCAATGGCAAGGCACTGAGGATGCTGGCTTGAAAGGCCGCCACATCGGCAATCAAATGATCCGCCGCAAGCACCAACAACACTGGGTCCGACCCATCAGCCACCGCCTGCAAAGCCGCCAAGGCCACCGCTGGCGCCGTGTTACGACCAACCGGCTCGAGCAAAATACTGGCTTGCTCCATGCCCAACAAACGCAACTGCTCGGCCGCCAAAAAGCGATGCTGCTCATTACAAATCAACCGCGGCAAGCCAATATCCAATCCCGCTAAACGCTGAATGGTGGCCTGCAACATCGACAGGTCAGCATCCGCTAACGGCAGAAACTGCTTAGGGTTGAGCTGACGAGACAGCGGCCACAAGCGCGAGCCAGAACCACCGGCCATGACAATAGGAATAATCATTCAAACACCGTATACAGAGCGCTGCTGAGTCCGCAGCGTAAATTAATTTTCGACGTAACCAGCTGGGTTGTTCAATTGCCAGCGCCATGTGTCGGTCATCATGTCGTCAAGGCTACGAGTTGCTTGCCAGCCCAACTCTCGCGCAGCCTTGGCTGGGTCAGCCCAGCACTCTGCGATGTCACCGCTGCGACGCGGCACAACCTGATAAGGCACCTTAATACCAGTGACCAGTTCAAATGCACTTAGCATCTGCAACACGCTATAACCTGTGCCCGTGCCTAAGTTCCACACCTTCATTCCGCCCTGCTGATTGAGAACACGCAGGGCTTGCAGATGCCCATCCACGAGATCCATAACATGAATGTAATCACGCACCCCAGTACCATCCAACGTGGGGTAGTCATCACCGAAGATACAAAGATGTGGCAATTTCCCAATGGCGACCTGACTGATGAATGGCAACAGGTTATTGGGGATACCGCTCGGATCTTCTCCGATCAAACCACTAGCATGCGCGCCCACAGGATTGAAATAGCGCAGCACTGCCACACTCCAGCGTGAGTCAGACAACGCCAGATCACGCAGCACCTCCTCCACCATCAACTTAGAGCGGCCATAAGGATTGGTCGGCGCGCCCGTAGGGTAACCCTCGCTAATTGGCATTTGCTCCGACTCGCCATACACCGTCGCAGAAGAACTAAAAACCAAACGAAAAACACCCGCTTTGGCCATGGCCTGAAACAACGTGACACTACCCGTGACGTTATTGCCGTAATAACGCAGCGGCTCACGCACGCTCTCCCCCACGGCTTTAAGACCGGCAAAATGCAGCACAGCACTAATTGCGTGAGTAGCGAACAACGCATCCAACAACGCGCTATCACGCACGTCACCATGAATAAAATGCGGTTCACGCCCCGCGATCGAACCGACACGTTGCAGAGACTCAACCGAACTATTGCTGAGGTTGTCCAACACCACCACGTCAAAGCCGGCCTCAAGCAAAACCAACGTGGCATGTGAACCTATATAGCCAGCACCGCCGGTGACCAGAATGGTTTCGCTCACAGATTCAGTTCCATTTGAAAAGTTGAAAACAACAGTACGCGGCACAGAAAGGCTTCGACAATGAGACCCTCACTTAAACCTCTGCGAGAAAGCGGGTCAGGATACTGTCCTTATCGAGAAACTCACGGGCATAACCAGCAGCAATCGAATTAGGCACAGGCAAAGCCAGCACAGCCTCAATACCCTCAACCAAAGCATCCACCGATTCCGGCTCAACTAAGCAGGCGACGCCCGGATGTTCGGCACATAACAACCCCAAGCTGGTATCGGGATCGGCCGTTATCAGCGCATGACCGCCAACAGCTAAAATATTGGTCAGTTTGGATGGCAATACCGCATCCGCCGCGCCGCGTTTTTGGATGACTAAATGACAATCGGCAGAGGCCAAAAGCACCGGCAAATCGTCGTAAGGTTGCAGCGGTGCGAAGACCACATTGCCAAGCCCGCGCTGCATGGTCATATCCAGCAAGCGTTGTTTGCCTGCACCTTCGCCAACAATTAAAAACACCCACTCAGCACGCGAAGCGAGTCGCTCAGCGGCCTCGATGACCATTTCCAAGCCCTGTTTTTCCCCGATATTGCCGGAGTAAAGCAGCACACGTTTAGCGGGATCGACCCCCAAACCTAGCAGCAATTCTGAACTACGCTGGACACCGTGAAAGCGCACGGTTTCCGACCAGTTGGGGAAAAAATGTAGATTTTCTTTATCGACACCTTTGTGTAACGCCAATTTCAGCATGCCACTGGAAATGGTCGAAACATGGTCAAAGGCACGTAAAATAAGACGCTCCGCAGCAAAGGCAAAGCGCTTCAAGCCTTCCCCTTTGGCCAGCGACAGCCCAAATAAAGCATCCACCTCGAAGTCCTGAATGTGCACTACCGATTTAGCACCGCTCAATTTGGCAAGCAACAATGCCTGCGGCGCACAAAACAGCGTCGGCACCACCAAGATGACCAACTCAGGCTTCCACATTAACTGCGCTAAAACGGCGCAAGCTGACGTGAGTGAAAAGCTCGCTAAGTGCAGTAAACGCTTAATGGCCGTGGGCTTAGCCGGCACATAAAGCGGACAGCGGATAACCGTCACGCCTGCTTCTTTCGCCACGTTAAAGCGCAAGGCACTAAAACCTTGCCCTACCTGCCACTGCGGATAGTACGGCGGCGCCGTAACTACGCGAACGTCGTGCCCCTGTTCAACCAACCAGCGGGCCATCTCGCCACTGTACTTACCAATCCCGGTCAGCTCGGGGCTGTAGTTAATGCCATGCAACAAGATTTTCATCCGTGCATCCGTGCGTTATCAACATTCGCCACAAACCAGTCGTAGGCATCACGCAACCCATCTTCCAAGCCGATACTGGCCTGCCAGCCCAAGGCTTTAAGGCGCGATACATCCATCAACTTGCGCGGTGCGCCGTCCGGCTTAGTCGCATCAAAGCTCAGCAGGCCTTTAAAACCGGTGACCTTAGCGATAGTCGCAGCCAACTCACCAATGGTGCAATCCACGCCAGTGCCGACATTAATGTGCGAAAGCATGGGCTGGGTGTTGGCCTGATACACCGCATCATCAAGCTGCATAACATGCACGCTGGCGGCAGCCATATCGTCCACATGCAAAAACTCGCGCATAGGCTTGCCGCTGCCCCAAATCACCACCTCAGCATCGCCATCCACAACAGCCTGATGAAAGCGGCGCAGTAACGCCGGAATCACATGACTGTTTTCGGCATGATAATTATCGTGCGGACCATACAGATTGGTCGGCATCACGCTGCGGTAATCGCGACCATGTTGGCGATTATAACTTTCGCAAAGCTTGATCCCGGCAATCTTGGCAATTGCGTATGGCTCATTGGTTGGCTCTAGGGTGCCCGTCAGCAGCGCGTCTTCCTTCATTGGCTGCGCGGCATGCTTGGGATAGATGCACGACGATCCGAGGAAAAGCAGTTTCTGTACACCCGAGGCGTGCGCGGCCTGAATGACATTGGCCTCAATCATCAAGTTTTCGAAGATGAAGTCCGCCGGCAAACTGTTGTTAGCATGAATACCGCCCACCTTGGCCGCCGCCAAATACACCTGATCCACCTTATTGGCAGCAAAAAACGCCCGCACGGCCTGCTGATCAAGCAGATCCAGTACATCACGGCCAGCCGTGAGCACCTTGCTGTAACCCAAAGCGTGTAAGCGACGCACTATCGCAGAACCGACCATGCCACGATGACCAACCACCCATACCGTCTGCTGCAAATCGGTCGTCACAATCAATTCTCCACGGCTATCGGCAGATCATGACCATGCTGTTTGAGCAAAGCGTGGCGTTGTGCGACTTTGAGGTCTTCGCGAACCATCTCAGCGCACATTTCTTGCGCAGTAATTTCCGGTACCCAGCCAAGCAGGTTCTTCGCCTTGGAGGGGTCGCCGAGCAGGGTTTCTACCTCGGACGGACGGAAATAACGCGGGTCGATGCGCATAACCACATCACCCACGTTGAGAGCGGGGGCTTTATCGCCGGTAATGCGCTCGACAATGGCCAGTTCATCAACACCCAGGCCCTCAAAGCGCAGGGTAATACCCAACTCAGCGGCAGACCAACTGATGAACTCGCGTACCGAATATTGCACGCCTGTAGCGATTACAAAGTCGTCGGCTTGCTCTTGCTGCAGCATCATCCACTGCATGCGCACGTAGTCCTTGGCATGGCCCCAGTCACGCAGCGAGTCGATATTACCCATGTACAAGCACTGCTCAAGACCTTGAGCGATGTTGGCCAGTGCGCGGGTGATTTTACGCGTCACGAAGGTCTCACCACGGCGCGGCGACTCGTGGTTGAACAGAATGCCGTTACAGGCATACATGCCATAGGCCTCCCGATAGTTCACGGCAATCCAGTAGGCATACAGCTTGGCCACTGCATACGGCGAGCGAGGGTAAAACGGCGTGGTTTCTTTTTGCGGAGTTTCTTGCACCAAGCCATACAACTCAGAAGTTGAGGCTTGATAAAAACGGGTTTTCTTTTCCAGGCCCAGTAAGCGAATGGCTTCAAGAATGCGCAGAGTACCGATGGCATCAACGTCGGCGGTGTATTCCGGCGCCTCAAAACTCACCGCCACATGCGACTGCGCACCGAGGTTGTAGACCTCATCCGGCTGGACTTCCTGAATGATACGAGTCAGGCAAGACGAATCGGTTAAATCACCGTAATGCAGCACGAAGTTGCGGCTATCCACATGCGGATCTTGGTAGATGTGGTCAACTCGCTGGGTATTGAATGAGGATGCACGGCGCTTAATGCCGTGTACTTCATACCCCTTTTCCAGCAGAAACTCTGCAAGGTAGGAGCCGTCTTGGCCGGTGATGCCTGTGATAAGGGCCTTTTTCATTTGAGCACACCAATATATAAATAAAAAACTAGTTAAGTTTATGACCGGTAAGCCTAGATAGTTCGGTCAGGATTTCTTGCTTATCCGTTAAATTGGCGATCTCTAGTTCGAGCTCCATGACTTTAGCGCCAACTAGAAAGCGATACCAAAAACCTTGAAGGAAATGGTATACAAGACCTGAGCGACCGTCCAAGAAGCCTAGCTGACAAAAGTAACGCCAAAGGAAATATAACAACGCGCCAACCGTGAACGGAATACGATTATAGATATTGACCTTAATGAATCGTTTGAAAGCAGCCTGAAATGAAGCACTATTTTTATTTAAGGCCTTGTCTTGTATAAGTAGATTCAATCGCTGGCTAATAACCTCAATAGCTTCACGAACCGCATATTTATTGTGCTTATCGATGAAGTATGTAAGATTATTAAGATTGTGATCAGCAAACCCGCCTTCGAAAGTTGTTATCTCCCCACCCAAAACAACAACGTGCTCATCCATCCACCTATCTTCAACACGACCATATCCCACTCGCCACAAACGCAACATCAATAGTGGATAGCGGCCGCCATAGCGCACCCACTTATTCATGAATATATGTTTGCGCTTAAGATTAACGCCTACAACCCTTTCAGAAAGAGCAGGTAGCTTCGCCTTAATTTCTGCGACAAGATCAGACTCAACAACTTCATCTGCATCAAGCCGCATAATCCACTTACTATTGATTGGCGCATTATCCATTGCCCACTGAAACTGCTTAGCTTGATTTATGAATTTATTTTGCAGAACCGTCGCACCTAGAGCCTTCGCCAACTCAACAGTACCGTCGTCCGAGTAAGAGTCCACTACAATAATTTCTTTAGCGAATGGCCTTATAGAATCAATAGCGCGAGCGATATGCCTTGACTCATTAAAGGTCAAAATTATCACACAAACATCAACAGCAAAAAACTCAGTTGTCATGCCGCTGCCTATTTCCAATTTTTTTGGCCGGATGACCGGCATATACAGACCAAGCATCCGCTATGCTTTTTGTAACAACAGATCGAGCACCAACAACAACTCCGTCAGGTATGGAAACGTCCAATGAAACAAAAGCATCTGCACAAATCCAAACATGTTTACCGAGAGTTATTTTCCTGGAAAAAAGTTGAAAATTCTTACTATTGTAATCATGTGAGCCGCCACAAAGATGTGCACCTTGGGAAATCACACTAAAGTCGCCAACTTTGATCATGTCCATATTGTAAATATTGACACCATCTGCAACGCCGACAAAATCCCCAAGACAAAGATTCCACGGTGCCCACACCTTGGCAGATGGGTATACATGTACTCCTCGGCCTAACTGAGCACCAAAAATACGAAGCAATGTAGCGCGCCATGCATTTAAAGGCCTAGGACTGGGTCTAAACAAAAATAGCCAAACCCAATTCCAAAGTTGACGCTTAACACGATGAGCCAATGAAAATGATGGCGACGTATACGGATCATTACCTTGCAGGATCATTTGCCCAGCCTTGGTTGCAAAATTTCGCAAAATCTAGCTGCCACTTTCTCGATATGAAAACGAGTGGCGAAACATGCCTGCGCCGCTTGTTGCATTTGCTTGTGCTGTAATGGAGTTAGTGCAAGCCACCTCTCCAGTGTGGTGACAGTACCTTCAACCGTATCATCGGCAACAAAACCGGCATTATCTGCCTCGATTTCGCGCCAGATGTTGACCTTATTCGAAATCAGCACTGGTTTCGCGCAAGCCAGCGCTTCAGCTACAGCAATGCCAAAGTTCTCTTGGTGCGAGGGCAAGCTGAAAACCTCACAGGCATAAAAAGCCCCCCACTTAAGATCGCCCGCTAACATACCCGGCCAGGTGATTTTATCGGCAACACCGTACTTATCCGCCAAGGCTTTAAGTTCAGCGCCCCAGCCAGCTTGATCAGGTCCGGCCATAAGCAAATGCAGATCATCATGCTTATTGGCAACTCTCGCAAAAGCCTCGACTAACAAATCGCAGCCTTTTTTCTCGTGAATACGACCCAAGAACAAAACAATACGTTTATCGCGAAGCTGCGGATAAACATTAAAGAAATTTTCCGTAAGTACTGGCGTATTTTTCGGGGGCGGCGCTGTACCATAAGAAGTAACAGCTTCATTACAACGATAAAGCCAGAATGATTCCCGCGCTAATAAACGTTCCTCTTCACAGGTAAAGATAACGTTTTTGGCGTCACGCAGTACACGGTACTCAGCCCACGGCCAATACAACCACTTTTTCAGGTGTTTAAGCGGGTAAGTCTTTTTGAACCAAGGGTCAAGCATGCCATGGGTAAACACCACATAAGGTGTATTGGTGCCAGCCAACGCGCGCCAGACCGCAAAACCGCAGTATTGCCAAAGGCCATTAACAATGATCACATCATACTCGCGAGCATGTGCACGCAACCAAGGGACCAACTTACGACTGTAAGCGTAGGTACTAGTCACAGGACCGAGCGCGTGCACATGCGCCGGAAAATCCAGAATAAAGGACGAATCCGGCGGGTCCAAGCAAACCACATTGGCTTCATGACCAGCGCGAGCCATTTCAGTGGAAAGAAGACGGACACCCTCAATAGGCCCGCCACCGACTGGATTAACTGAAGATATTACGTGCAGGTACTTCACTATCTAACAACCCCAACTATAAATTAAGAAAAAACAACAAACCTTACAAAACTACTTCACACATCTCATCTTTAAAATAAAGCCATACACAAGCAAAGAAAACATTAGACATACAAAATAACCAATAACAGCACCAACAGGCCCCCTAAGCAAAATCGGTAAAGACCCTATTAAAATAAGCTCTGTAACATTTAAACCATTGAAAACAAAAGCAAACCGAAATCTAAATATAGAAACGATAAAACCCAAAAAAAGACACCCAAACACAACACCAACGACACCAAAATCCATATATAAGTCGCCAACATAAAAGAAAGACAAGTTATCCGTCCCGGCAAAATAACTCTTGTATAAATCCCCACCAACCACAAGCCCACCCACTACTGGCTTCTCAGGCCAAAAACTCCTAGGCACGAAAAAGAAAATAATTGCCGATACGTTATCACCATAATAATATCCTGTGCGATCAACTACTCTTACCGCATGCACCAACGTATCAAATATATCAATATCTTTTATTTTAAATAAATTGCTAGCGTACCCCGTCTCATTGAAACCATTTAACCCATCTACACCCTGTCTAGTTGTAACGCTCATCAAAGGCATAACCACCAACAACCCAGCAAGCAAGCCCGCGTAAACAATTTTATAGCCAATACTTCTTGAAAAAATCGCCAGGCAAATTGGAAGCCATGTAGCAACAATTACAAACCTAGAATTATTCAACGGATTCACACAAACCAAAAGTAAAATCATAACAAAAACGAAGCAAAACGCCCTAAGACTAAAAACGTTACTCATTGGATGTAACGCAGCAAGAAGCAAGACACCAACAGCCATCAAGCCCAGAAAAAAAACCGATACGAAATTCACATCCGCAGTTACCTTCTCAAGCCTAGGCAGCATTATATTTGCGATACCGCCACTTAAATACACATAACAAAAAAAGGAAAGTACGATCAAACCCACGAAAAAACCATAAACAGAAAGTTTAATGCTCCGGATTTCGCTAAAAATTGAGAGCCGCTTACTTACTGAAAAAAGACTTGAGCAAATCAACCCTAAAAGAACTATAAACTCAGCAAAAACAAACTCACCCAAATCATATGTCATATATTTTGCAGGCCCGTCACTGTACCCATAACCACTAATAGACTGTATCGGCGCCACTATAAAAAAGAAAAAAATACACAGCCAATACATATCACGACTTGTAAAAAGCCCCCCCTTGACCTTATAAAGCTTATACACAACAAAAACAAATGTAGGGAGCGTAAGTAAGATCGGAAACAGATCATCACTTGTACAAACCGCTAAAACCCACACAGACAGAGCAAAAACAACTCTCCAATTAACAACCAACATAATAATCGCCTCAAGACTTCAACGTTTACCCAGCACATAACCACTTGAAACATAAAGCAACGCTGCAACTTCAGGCGCAAGTAAAAGCATGCACGCAGCAAAATATGGCAAGATAAACCCCGAAAACAAATACCACAAAAAAATACCAGCAAGACTAACAAAAGCATAACACATCGCAACAGCATTATGCTTATTAGACGCGATCATCAATGAAGCAGGTACAATCCACATAACATGCAAAACAGCATGAGAGCCCATAAAAAAAATATCGACTCTATCTGCCCCCACACTTCCCTTGCTCCAATAATAAATAATTTCTGGACCAAAAAAAACCAGCATAGACATTGCACCAACAGCAATACCCATTGAAACTAATGAAACACGCGCAGTGAACGCTTTGGCGGTGTGTATCTGGCCAGCGCCGATCAATCTTGACAATTCAGGCTTTAATGCATGATTCGCAACAACACCTATCTGCAAAACCAACCGCACAAGTGTACGACTCATAGAATATAAAACCACCACCTTAGCGTCAGCCAACTGATTTAGCATTTGAAGCCCACCCTGCAATGTAATAACTTGAGCCACAGGGAAACTCATATACGCTAACGCGGGTTTAACCACACTTTTAAACTCATTTAAACTAGCATCAGAAAACCCAAAGATCTTAATAGGGCTAAACTTTACTGCAAAAAAAATACAAATGAATAACATTAATATCTGCCCACAAAAAAGCAGATACGCCATACATACAGGAGACCTTGCAGACATAAGAACAAATATAGATACAGCTATATCCACGACCCTCCTATTAGCAAGTAAAAACGCACCAAGCGACGTTCTATCAATAGCCCTATACCATGCATCGATAGATGCGCAAAGTATATTTACGCAGACGCACCCCATCATTAACAGAAAAACAATTGCAGCATCAGCATTGTTAATTACATCGAGCTTCAGCACCCCGGAAAAATCAAAAAAGCCAACCAAGATCAAACACACCAAAAACAAAGATAAACAAATAAAGAAACTAAAAACGAACGCTGTCTGAAGAATTACTCTTACATATGCCCAGTTTTCTGAACCGGCAGCAATAGTTGCCTTACTTGCTGAAACCTGAGAAACACCAAAGTCAGCCAGCACCAATAACAAAGGGAGGCTTGTCAGAACTAACCACTCAGCATACAAATCAGCCCCCCAGCACGATAAAAAAAACGGAACCAGTAACAACTGCACAGCAATTGTTACTAGCTGTGCATATCCATACCCAAGCAAATTCAAGCCAAACTTAGCTTTTAACTCACGGACACTGTTCAATTAATCACCTATATTTTATACTTGGCACCCGTCCAAGCACCCCCTCTACCGATTGAATAATATAAGACTTCTTGCCTAGCAATATATTTCGATACAAACAAATTCCGCCCGTCAAAAATCACTGCATGTTTAAGTTGTTGCTTAATAAACTCAAAATCTGGTGCCTTAAAAGCCTGCCACTCAGTGACGATCACCAATGCATCCGCACCTTTAAGCGCCGCCTCTTTAGTTCCACACAAACTAAAATCATCGCGACAACCGTAAATGCGTTGCGCCTCGTCCATGGCCTCAGGGTCATAAGCCTGCACCTTAGCGCCGGCCCTCCACAGTGCCTCCATCAGCACGCGGCTTGGCGCATCGCGCATGTCATCGGTATTGGGTTTAAAACTCAGGCCCCACAAGGCAAAAGTTTTACCTTGTAACTCGCCTTTAAAGTGCTGGTGAATTTTCTGAAACAGCACGGTCTTTTGCTGGTTGTTGCGTGCCTCAACCGCTTTAAGCAGTTTGGCGTCAAAGTCGATGTTGTCTGCCGTTCGGATTAACGCTTGCACGTCTTTGGGGAAGCACGAGCCGCCGTAACCGGCACCTGCGTATATAAAGTGGTAGCCAATGCGCGGGTCAGAACCAATGCCTTGACGCACCATTTCAATATCAGCCCCCAAGCGCTCAGCCAAGTTGGCCATTTCGTTCATAAAGCTGATTTTGGTGGCGAGCATGCAGTTGGCGGCGTACTTGGTTAACTCGGCGCTGCGCACGTCCATGATGATGATTTTTTCATGGTTACGATTGAAGGGCGCATACAACTCACGCAGTACTTCTTCGGTGTCTTTGCTGGCGGTGCCAATGATGATTCGATCGGGCCGCATGCAGTCGGCAACGGCGGAGCCTTCTTTGAGAAACTCAGGGTTGGAGGCCACATCAAAGACCAAGTCTTCCCGGCCACGTTGGGCCAGTACATCGCGTATGCAGGCGCTAACAAGATCCGCCGTGCCGACGGGCACGGTGGACTTATCAATGATGATCTGCGAGCGCTCCATGTGCTGGCCAATGGTCTGCGCGACGGCCAATACATATTTAAGGTCTGCCGAGCCGTCTTCATCAGGCGGTGTGCCCACAGCAATAAATTGCACTTCGCCGTGCTTGACGCCTTCGGCGGCATCCGTTGTGAAGTGCAGGCGGCCGGCGTTGCTGTTCTCTTTAACGAGGTTTTCCAAGCCCGGCTCATAGATGGGAATAACGCCGAGTTTTAGACGCTCGACTTTTTGCGTATCAACATCGACACACATCACGTCATGCCCCACTTCGGCCAGTACAGCCCCCTGTACCAAACCAACGTAACCAATGCCGAAGACGGTAACTTTCATGCTGATTCCTTCTGCATACGACAGCCGCCCAGCGGCTGGTACTGAGTGTGAGCGTCAAATTAATACCGGTGATGTCGGTGACTTAACTCGCGTTAATACACATCCTGCGATAACAACGTAAACGGAGTTTTGACCAAGATTTTAAAATCCAGCCAGAGCGACCAGTTGTTGATATAGGCAAGGTCCAACTCGATGCGCCGTTCCATTTTCTCCAGGGTGTCAGTTTCACCCCGGCAGCCGCAGATCTGCGCCAGGCCAGTCATGCCGGGTTTGATCCGGTGGCGGGCCATGTAGGCGTCGATTTTGTCGGTGTAGTAATCGTTGTGGGAAATGGCGTGGGGCCGTGGGCCAACCAGGGCCATGTCGCCTTGCAGGACGTTGAACAGTTGCGGCAATTCATC
>NKIE01000003.1:18806-26530 GCA_002256055.1 Pseudomonas sp. PGPPP3
CATCAATAGACGTGCGGCGGATAAAGCGCCCTACGCGGGTGATTCGCGGGTCTTCACGGGTGGCCTGCTTGACCTGTTGGCTGGCGTGGGCGCGCATGGAGCGGAACTTCAACACGTTGATGACTTTGCCGTTCCAGCCATGGCGCTGCTGTTTGAACAGAATGGGGCCTGGGGATGATTGCTTAACGGCAATAGCCGTGGCCAGTAAAAGCGGGCTAAGCATGACAATCGCCAGCAATGCGACCAACCTGCCGAGCAGTTCTTTGCTGACGGCGGCCGTCGGGAATGCGGTCAGCGGGCTTTCATTCAGGTGAATCGCGGGCAGGCCTTCGATGTCGGTGACGGAGTGATTGAGGAGCATCATGCTCTTCAGGTCGGGGATCCAGACCACGTCGACGCTGGCGTCGAGCAGGTCGATATACAGGCCTTCGATCTGCTCTGCCTCGCTGAGTGGCAGGGCGATGTACAGGCGGCCTATGCGGTGCAGAACAATCAGTTCACGCAGCGCGGCTACGTTGCCCACGGTCGGGAAGCGGCCATGGGCAGGCTGGGGATATTCATCGGTAGAGACCAGGCCTACCAGAGGTTCGCGGTTGTTGCGCGAGAGTTTGTAGGCTAGGTCGATGGCCAACTCGCCGGTGCCAATGATCAACGCGGGGCGGGAGGCACGCAGCTTGCCGTGGTAGCGCCGCGAGATGTAATGCAGCGGTATATACAAGCCCGCCTGCAGGGCATAGCCGATTACTGCCCACACCAACATCACCTCGCGGGAGAACAGCGCACTGGTTTTGGTGATAAAGCCCAGCACGGTGAGGCTGGCCAGCACGGTCAGCCAGGCACTAAGCAACCGTGCCAGGCCTACCAGGTAGCCGTGCTGCTTGTGATAGACCCGCAGCAGGGAATACACGGGCACGGAAAGCAGTAGCGCCATGACGGCAAATACGCGGTAGTGGGCGGCGATGTCACCGGTTTTTATCCAGGTAAGCAGGCACAGGGTAATGGTCAGAACGCTGACAGCGCTGGCCCACTGCCCCCAAAATGTAAGCCCACGGTTTTCTTGCGGACGGGTGTTACCCTTTCGCAATAAGTTAACGGCGCTCTGCGGGTGACCACCACTGGCATCGCGCTTGCGCACGTTCACCCGCGCGCTTGGCGCCGCTGCGGCTTGCGCCTGAGCGAAGGCTTGTCGAGCGCGTTCTGGGGCTTGAGTTTGCGACATAAATATTTACTTCCTGTAAGTCGCTAATACAGTGCCAGCGGGCTGGCCGTTACCGTCCGGGACAAATCGGGTGTTTGCTGCGCAACTCGCTCGTCAAACTGTTGCACAGCAGGCCTAGGTGACCGGTGGCCTGAGCAATGCGACGTATGTTTTGCGCCTCTTTGGGCCCGTCAGCCACGCTGCGCCGGGCTGATTCCAGTGCGGCCAGCCGCTGATCCGCCGTGAGGTGGGGCCAGGCCTGGAAGCCAATCTCAGCTAATTCACGGTTGACCTGGATGCGCCATGGCCCGAGCGCAAACGCGCGGGCAAAGGCCTGATCGAATTCGTCATCGAACTGTTGGAGGTACAGCTTGCTGTGGGCCAGTCGCGCCCAGGTATAGGGCCAGGCAGGACGCGCCGCTACTGCGGCGCGGTAGGCCTGCAAGGCTTCACGGCGTGAACGTTGCGCCACAGGGGCACCATAGGGCTGACGAAAATACTGCCAACTGTAGATTCGACCCAGACGGTCCAAGTAGTCGCCATTGGCCACCGGAGACAGCTTGACTGCCCGCTGCGCTGCGGCGTGGGCAATTTCCCAGGCGCGCGCATCGGGTTCGCGCTCAGCTTTCGACCATGAAGTGATAAACGCCTCGGCCTGAAAACTGGCAAGCCCTGCAAGGAAAAACCGCGCTCCGACCACCAGCAGAATCACGCTGCAAAGGATCACCAGCAGAATGCCCGCTGTGCGCCCACTTGAGCGGGTGGCCGGCTGGCTGACCGCACGACTGTGACGGCGCGACGCGCGGGACTGCACGCTGGCGCTGCTCATGCAAAATGACTCTGGGCAATGGCCCAAGGGGTATGGCGCACCAAGGCTTCGGCTTTGCTGTCACCGATCAAGCGTGCGGCGTATTGCAGGCCTTCGCTGAGGTTAGGCGGGCGGTGTTGCAGGTTGTGCGCATCGCTGGCCAGAATGGTGACCAGGTCTTGTTCGAGCAGGTCGTGGGCGATGTCTGCGGCAGCGGGACCAAAATGGCCGGCAACCGAGGCGGCCGTGACTTGCAGCAGGCAGCCTTGCTCGATAAAGGGTTTGAGCTTGCCTGGGCTGCGCATCACGCCTTTGTTGCGCTCTGGGTGAGCGATCATAGGCACGATATTACGCTGCAACAACCAACTGGTTAGGCGTTCTGCGCCATAAGGAATTTCACTGTGAGGGAACTCCAACAGCAGCACCCGCTTGCCTTGCCACTCACCGAGAAACGGAATATTCCCCTGACCGATGCCAACCATTAGCTCCATGCCAAAACGCACTTCTGCGGCTGTGGCTACCTGCAAGGCGATGCCAGCCTCTTTGAGTGCCGCTACAAACAACTGTTGCGCGGCCTGGATGCTGGCCGGGGTGTTGTCATAGCGCCCCGGGTGGATATGCGGCGTGCACACCAGATGGGTGATGCCGTCCTGCACCGCCACGCGCGCCAACGCCAACGCGGCGGCGAGGTCTGGAGCCCCGTCGTCGATGCCGGGGAGCAAGTGGTTGTGCAGGTCGATCATGCCGTACGGCCTCTGGTTCAAATCACGCTGCGGTTTACCTGGGTTACGCCTTGGCTGAACTGCTGTAGCCGTAGTAGTCGTAATAACCGCCATAGCTGTAGCCGTATTTTTTCGCCTTTTTGATATCGACCTGGTTGAGCACAATGCCACTAACCGGCGCGTTGTTTTGCAGCAACTGGCCCACGCCCTTCTCCACCAGAGGGATGTGGGTAGAGTCGGACTTGACCACGTAGATCAGCGAATTGGCGAAGGTGGACAGCACCACGGCATCGCTGACGGCCTGGGTGGGCGGTGAGTCGATAATGATCCGGTCGTACTTGGCCTTGAGCAGCTCGATGGCCTTGGCAAAGCGTGGCGAAGACAGCAACTCCAGCGGGTTCGGCGGCACAGCGCCGGCACTCAACATGTCAATCCCATCAACATGTTTGATGCACTCTTCAAGCTTGGCTGTACCGGCAATCAAGTTGGCCAAGCCTGGAGTGCCGACAGGGAAGTCAAAGCTCTTGGCCAGCGTTGGACGACGCAAGTCGGCGTCGATCAGCAGTACGCGCTCCATCTGCCCAAGGGCGAAGGCCAGGTTGACCGAGACGGTGCTTTTGCCCTCACCTGGAATGGATGAGGTGATAACCACCACCTTGTGCGGTTCATCGATGCCGGAGAGCACCACACCGGTACGGATGGTGCGGATCGACTCGGCGAAACTCTTGTCATCGCCCTTCGTGAACATGCGTGCAAGCTCACTGCGCTCACCCTGTTTGATCAACGGCAGGATGCCCAGTACAGGGATATTGAGTCGCGACTCAACTTGCTCAGTGCTCTTGAAGGTGTTGTTCAGGGCGTCCAGCAGCAGGGTCAGACCCACACCAACGAAGCCTGCCAGCAAGGCGGCGATCACCACGATCAGGGCTTTCTTCGGTTTCAGCGGTTCGGACGGCAACACGGCGGGGTCAACCACGCGGGCGTTGGCGCTGTCGAGGTCGGAGGTGGCGGCGGTTTCCTTCAGGCGCGTCATGAAGGTGTCGTAGAGCGCACGGTTGCTGTCCACTTCGCGCTGCAACTCACGCAATTTGAACTCTTTGCGGGAGATATCTTGGATTTGCGACTTATTGGTATTGAACGAGGACTGCAGGGAGCTCTCGTTGGCTGTAGCCAACTGATAAGTACGCTCAATACCGGCAACAACTTGCTCAACCTGGCTACGTAAAGTGGCCTGGGCAGCATTGAGGTCTGAGCGCGCGGCATCCATAGCAGGGTGGCGAGCACCATAACGACGAGACAACTCGTCAAATTTAGCCTTGGCTTTCGCCTCATCGCCCTTGAACTGCTGAATCAGCGGGTTGCCAAGCACGGCGGGAATGCTAGCCATACGCTCCCAACCCCCACTGCGCATCGCTTGTACCTGACGGTACTGGCTTTCAGCCTCGGCACGCTGGCGACGGGCGTCGATCATGCGCTCGCTGGTGAGGTTCAGTTCGGCTGTGCTGATGCTGGTGACGCTGCCAGTGCCGCCGATATCAACCAGGTTTTCTTTTTCGCGATAGGCCTGCAGGCGGTCTTCCGCATCTTTCAATTTAGTGCGCAGCTCACCCAGGCGGCCGTTCATCCAACTGGTGGCGGTGGCGGACATCTCCATGGTCGCCTCCAACTGGCTTTCGATAAAACCAGTTGCCAGGGCATTGGCAGCCTTGGCGGCCATTGCTGCATCAGCCATGTCGACCTGCACCTTGACGAGCTGGCTCTTGCCTTGGGGCTCGATGGTGGTGCGCTCCATGAACTCCTTGGTGACCTCATCAAAGATCTCGGCCTCGCTGGCGGCGGCTTCGTCTTCAAGATCACCAGGCAAGGTCACGGGCACGGCCTTGTTGAAGTCGAGATTGGCCAGCAGGCCTTTGACATCAATCAGCGGCTTTGGCTGCTGACGCGGGTCGAACTCAGGATGGGTGGTCAGGCTCAGCTGACGCACCACGCGCTCGGCTAGAGCACGTGATTTGAGCAGCTCGAACTGGGTCTGCAGGTATTCGCTGCCAGCGCCATCAAGGCCGTAGACCTGCTCAATGGACACCACTTTGGCGGTCTTTTGCTCAATCAGCAGGGTTGCCGCTGCACGGTAGATCGGCGTAATGGCAAACACTGCCAGAATTGCCACCATGGTCACCACAGCAACAAGCGTGATGATGCTCCACTTGCGATGCCAGATGGTGTGCCACAGCTTGAGCAGGTCAATTTCGTCATCACTTTCATCCTGGCGCTGGATGATCTGACTGCGCTCGATGATCTGGGTATTACTTTCCATGCGTGCGTTAACTCTGAAAATTGATGTCGCTCAGGCGCCACTTCGGGCGAGTCGCATCATGCGAGCCGCGCACCGAAACTTAAGGGTAAAAACGCTGTATCTAGAAAAAGCCTTGCTCGATGGTGATGGTGTCGCCAGGCAAGACTTGAGTGTCGAGGGTTGCATGCTCGGGCTTACGCTTGGGGTCTTGATCACGAATGATGGTGATCCGCTGCTCTGAAGCACGCTCGGTAAGACCGCCAGCCAAGGCGACGGCACGGCGCAGGGTCAAGCCCGGCTGGAAGGCATAGCCCCCCGGCGTTTTGACTTCACCGCTGATGAAGAACTCGCGGTACTTGAGCACGCTGACCGAAACACGCGGGTCGACCAGATAGTCGCCTTTGAGCTTTTCGATCAACAGTTGCTCGATTTCTGCGGCGGTTTTGCCTTTACCTTGCACTTCACCAATGAAGGGATAGGAGAAGGTGCCGGCGTCGGTCAGACGCAACTCTTCAAAGCTGAGATCAGTTTCGCCAAAAACGTTAATGCTGATGACGTCACCCGAGGCCAGCTTGTAGGTGGAGTTGCCGTCTGCATACGCGCCACTGGCACCCAGTAGCATGGCAAAAATCAGGCTTAGAAAAATACGAATGGCCATAACGCTCTGTTGCTCTTACATGTCTTGAAATGACAAAGGGGCGCAAGCGCCCCCACGTTTACAGACTGGCGGTGAAGCTGACCGCGTAGATGTTGCGCTCGTAGCTTTCGCCTACGGCACTGGAATCATCTTCGGCGTACTTGTAGCCAATCCCAACATCTAACCAACGGCGCATTTCGTAAGTCAAACCGAGACCAAAGGTGTCGATTTTGTCGTCACGATCAATGCCTTGGTATTGATTGTCGGTGTAGTTGTAGCTGACCTCAGAGCTAAGACGATCAAGCCACTCGTGCTCCCAGCTAATGGTGGTGCTCTGCGATTTGATGACTTCGGCGCCATCATCACCTTCGTCAAAACCACGACGTGTTTTCAGATTGAAGGTCGAGTAAGTGCGCGGGCTCCAGCTAACACCGGCTTCCCACATCGAACCATTGACATCGTCGTAGCGTGAGTTGTCGAAGCGCTTCTTCTCTGCACCGATTTTGATGGTACCGGTGGTTTTCGCCGTGGCATCCCAGGTCACACCGCCGAGCAGACCGACGTTGTTGCTGTTCAAGTCAGTGTTGGTCAGGTAGTCGTAATCGGTGTGACGCGCCTCAAGCAAGACTCGCGTCATCGGAGAAATACGGTAGTAACCCGTGGTGCTGAGAGCGGTGGTGTCACGCTCTTTGTCAGCATTCAAACGATCCGTATTTTGATAACGCAACTCTTGGTAATTGGCACCAAGGTCGATTTGCGCACGAGCAGTTTCAGCACCGTAGGTGTATACACCGCCCACATTGCTGGTGGTGAATTTGTCCGGCTCGGTGCTTTGGGTGTCAGTCGCCAGATTTTCAACCTTGTCGTAGCCAGCATTGAGCTTCAGCTGGTTACGCGAGTTGAATTCAAAATCCGCATCGGCGTCTAGATGATGATCGGTATGGTCATCATTGTGACTGGAGGCGTAGCTCTGGTTATCCGCCGAGTAGGTCAGCGCGTATGTGCCCTGACGACCTTGCGCCTCCAGCACAAACGTTGGCGTAATGCCGTTGACCCAAGATGACTCGGCGTTGTCTTCGACGGCACGAATGTTGTCGTCGTAGCTCTCGCTGACCTGCAGGGTTGGCGTGAAAGTAACGCCATCTGCCAGATCAACGCTTTGCGGCTCGACCGCCCAGACACTGGCAGTGAAAGCCGCCGAAATGGCCATAGCCAAGGCGCTTGTGTTGAATTTATTACTCATAGAAACCCGGTGCTCCTTACCCATGGTTTAGCCATCGATGTGGCAAATGCGACCCCATCGATGGCCGATCAGCCGATTAGTTAGGGCTAGCGTTACCGCTGGAGCCGCCGCCCGAGCCGCTGCCACTTGGGATGCTAGAGCTACTGGTTGTACTGCCTGAGCCAGTTGCACCGGTTGCAGTGGAGGCGGAGTTGTTGGCAATAGCTTCAGCGCTTGCAGCTGCAATAGCATCGGCCTGACCAGGCGCAGCAGTAATGGCAGCTGCGGTAATCGCGTCAGCCATGCCTGGGTTAGCGCCGATGGCTGCGGTAACGATGTCGGCAGCAGCGGCCGGATTGGCGGCAATTACAGCAGCCAAGGCTTGAACCAAAGCCTCGCCTTCGGCGGCGCCCAGGCTTTGAGTTTGAGCATCGGTCAGCGCCACACCGGCGGCCTGCACAGCACTCAGGGTCACTTGATCAGCAAACGCCTGGCCAGAAACCAGAGCTGCCGCCAGAGAAAGACTGAAAAGGGTTTTACGCATATCGAACGTCCTCGTTAGATGTTGCATGGGTCCTGTCCCTTCTCTGCGAAATGCAGCGGGCAGTTTGGGTGATTACAGCGACAAAGGCGGTTGAAAAAGATCGACGAGATGCGCCCGTAACAGGGTACGAGGTGCAAAGAGCGAGATATTTGATGGGGGAGAACAGCAACAGCGCAGCACTGAAGGCTGTGCCAGCAAAACGCAAAAAAACGCTCGCTTGGCCAAACGCTGGCCGGCGCGAAGAGAGGATTATTTTGCGGAATAAAGACATTTCGTTAGTCCGTTAACGTCAACCCAGGC